>JBANGF010000008.1:0-5715 GCA_037975655.1 Bacteroidota bacterium
GGCTACCTTGGAGTTGGGATCAAAAGCCAAAAAGTTGTCAATCAATGCGTCCGAAATCTGGTCCGCAATTTTATCTGGGTGACCCTCAGATACAGATTCTGAGGTAAATAGGTAAGGCATACCGTTTTTTATTTTCGTGAATGGTGCCCCAAAATTACAGGAAGTAGGGGAAATAAAAAACTGGAGAATGGGGTTACTTGGGGAGCGCCAGCGATTCCTTTTTTTTATTCTCGCAAAGAAGGAAAGTCTGCCTGCGGTAAGCAGGCTCTGCGGCCTGCCTGCAGCAGGCAGGCTTTGCGCTAGTCCTATTTTATTCTCGCAAAGTAGGAAAGACGCAAAGAGAAATCCTACAAACTTTGCGGCTCTGCGCCTTTGCGAGCCTATTTTTTTTACTCACCAAGAACGGAAGCCTACCTACCGCAGGCACTCTCCGCGCTTTTGCAATACTATTTTTTTATTCTCGCAAAGACGCAAAGAAGAAAGAGTTGGAGCAAATCTCAAATACCATCTTTTAAAAGAAAAAATGCTATCAAAAGGATCCCCCCAATTATGGCTCCCGCTTTCTTTTTGAGATACAACTGAATCAAATTATTCTTTTTGTAGAGATAAATGATGTAGCCCTGCACAAGCAGTCCAAAGCCGAAAATAAGGAGCGCAATGGGGATGGACTTGAAAAAGAATCCTACAGCAATTATCCCAAGTGCCAAGGAGAAGGAGAAGTATTCCCACTTTTTGATCGTTTCCATACCTGTTAATAATTAAAAGTAAAAGAAGGTCATCGTACTTTTCCCAACCTACTTAAAAGATCCAAAATCTCTTGATCCAAAATACCATCTTGCACTTGGCTAGTTACAAAATTGGGTTTTCTATGGATAGTTAATTTTGTTTGACCCTCAGTTACTGCCTCTAAATTCAGAAAGACTTTTCCTCCCCAAAAAAATAAAGAACTCGGAACCTTAAACCGAAATGAATCTTCCCCAATTCGTTCTAAAACAGCCCAGCCTTTCTCCTTTGCAATTATTGGAAGAGTGTCAGCCAATCTGCCTGAGGAAAGTTCAAGCAGGAAATCATCCGATTTCAATTTATTTTCTTTCACATGGTTTTGGAACAAATACCAAGTGGTGAATGCGGAAAAAATTGTAAAGGCGATTAAAATGAGGAGCGTAGTCATTTTCGAAAATTAAAAACCTGAAAAACTAGTTAAGGCAAATATTTATCTGCCAAATAGGCTGTGGCCGAGTGAAGAAGAGCGCCATTTGCACCAAGTATTACAGCTCCCGCTGGACCAGCCAAACTACCCCAGCAGCCCCATGTGTAGGCTCCTTGAATATCCGCAATTCCAGTTGTAATCCAGCCTGAAGACCTACCATTTAATTGAATTTGAAAAGTCTTTGTATGATTACTAAAATTCCAGAAATCATTAGAATATTTACCAACATATAAACCCATCAGAACAACATTTAAAGTCTCAGGCGAGTCCGATAACTGGCTTCTTGCCATAACCTCTAAGCCTTTAATTTTTGATTCAAATTGGTTTTGATTCAATGAATTCAACGCGATTTCCGAATTAAAATACCACTCTATTGCTTTTGGGTTTGGAACCAATTCACTTCCAGAAATTTCCTGAGACTTTAATCCTCTGAAAATCTGCATTAATTGTTCGTCAGAAAATTTGAAATTAGAATGATTTAACTCCTTACCGTAAAGAGTTAAGCTGAGATCTAAATTGTTTTTTAAAATAAAAAATTGAACGTCTTTAATAAATTCAAGGGAGTCAGAGTACGACCTAGCGCTTATTTTTTTAAACGAAGAAGCATTAGAAATCATGATTTCATCCTCTACAATTTTCTCCAAAAGGGAATTATGGTATTCTCCAATATTCTTTAAATCAACATCGTGAAAAACCTCCATGGAAGGCGATGTTAAATCATCCTGTTCTAAATTCTCCCCTCTAAAATCACAGGACGTGGAGAAAAAAATCAACACCGCGAAAACTAGGTAAGTACGTTTCATCTTTCTAAAAATTTAAGTTTAAAAATCAAGTTAAAGCTCGCCTTAAGGTGAACTTTAATTAAACCTAACTTCCTCTCAGGAAATTAGCAAATAAAAATGCATAAAATATTTTTATAAAATCATAACTAATTATATTTCAATATTTTTAATTACATTTTTTATTAAAATATAACAATTTAAAGCCAATTAGTTAATTTTTAAACAGATAGTACCAATTAGCCCCCTTCAATTTGACTATTCAAAGAACAAACAAAAAATCCCCTACAAATTGTAGGGGATGGAATGCAATTTTTGGATTTGTAAAAGACCTTCGAGGTTTTGGAAACCTCAAAGGGGAACAAGACCTTCGGGGTTTAAGAAACCCCAAAGGTCATTAAATCATTTCCACGCTACGCTTCACAAAGGCAGTCAATTCCTTGCCTGTTAGCAAGCCCTGGGACAATAAAGCCAGATCAAAAGCCTGCTTGGCAAGAGTTACCTGCGCCTCTTCGGAGTCCGCCTTCAAGATCTTGTCCACAAGCGGGTGATTACCATTGATGGCCACCTTGTAGCTATCCGGCAAGCTGCCGTAGAAACTCATTGGTCCACCACCTGTTTGTGCCATTTCCTTCATGCGACGCATCCATTCTTCCATGGTAATGGTCACTGGGAATTCCTCTGGACTTAGGCCTTCCACCTCTACGGTGTAGGTTTTATTCTGAATGGCCTTATCAAAGATTTCCTTCACCGATTTGCTCTGATCTTCGGTAAGTAGGTTGGCGTAAGTTGAATCCTTCTGGATCAATTTCTCCACCACATCTGCATCTACACGCTTGAGTTGGGTCTTGTCCAACTTGGACTCAATGTGCTGAATGAAATGGCTGTCAATTGGAGAATCGAGTACCAACACATCGTACTCCTTATTCAAGGCCGAATCGATAAAACTATCCTGCTTCTTGAGGTCGGTGGCATACAAGTAAATCACCTGCTCATTTTTGTCTGTTTGGGTAGGCGCCACCTTCTCCCGGTACTCGTCCAAGGTAAAATAAGCGTCCTTCGTGTTTTTAAGGAGCGTAAACTCCTTTCCTTTCTCGTAAAATTTCTCCTCGGAGATCATGCCGTACTTCACGAATAGGCCAATATCATTCCACTTCTCTTCGTAGACTTTACGGTCTTTCTTGAAGAGTTCAGAAAGTTTGTCAGCCACCTTCTTCGTGATGTAGTTGTTGATCTTCTTCACATTGCCATCCGCCTGCAAGAAACTTCTAGACACGTTGAGCGGAATGTCTGGGGAGTCAATTACCCCATGAAGTAACATCAAAAACTCAGGCACAATGTCCTTCACCTCATCGGTGATGAATACCTGGCGGCTAAAAAGTTTGATCTTGTTGCGCTGCAACTCAAAGTCATTCTTGACCTTTGGAAAATAGAGAACCCCGGTCAAGTTGAATGGATAATCCACATTCAGGTGAATCCAAAACAAGGGATCTTCACTCATCGGATACAGACTCTTGTAGAAGGACAAGTAATCCTCGTCTTGAAGGTCGCTTGGAGATTTGGTCCAGATCGGAGCAGTGGTGTTCAAGATATTGTCCACTTCCACGGACTTCCACTTCTTCTCTCCCTTGTCGTCTACGCCATCTTCAACGGATTCGGTTTTGGTGCCAAACTTGATAGGAACTGGCAAAAATTTGCAATACTTATCTAAGATGCCCTGCAACTTCCACTTGTCCAAGAATTCTTCTGAATCCTCGTTGACATGGAGAATGATGTCTGTACCGCGGTTTTTTCGTTTGCCTTTTTTGATTTCAAACTCGGTGCTTCCGTCGCAGGTCCAAATCGCAGGCTCAGAACCTTCCTGGTAGGATAGCGTATGGATCTCCACATTCTTGGCCACCATAAAGGCGGAATAGAAGCCCAAACCAAACTTGCCAATGATCTCGTTAGCATTTTTGGCATCCTTGAATTTCTCCACAAACTCCGTGGCTCCAGAAAATGCAATCTGGTTGATGTATTTTTTGATTTCCTCAGCAGTCATGCCGAGCCCCTTGTCGGAGATGGTGATGGTCTTCTTCTTTTCATCAAAGGATACCTCCACCGTGAGATCGCCTAGTTCCCCAGTATACTGACCTAATGTCGCAAGTCGCTTGATTTTTTGCGTAGCATCGACAGCATTCGAGACCAATTCCCGAAGGAAAATCTCGTGATCGGAATAGAGGAATTTTTTAATGATTGGGAAAATGTTCTCGGTATGGATCGAGATCGTGCCTTTTTCCTGCATGGGCTTACATCGGTTTAGTTACGTATAAAATGAATCTACCCATCCCCTGCAAGGCCTATTCCAAGTACAAAAAAATGACAAGATGTCAGAAAAGGCGCTGTCCCCAATCGCCACACAAAGGAATTTTTAGTTCCTTGGCGCGTAGGGAAAAGTCAAGGGGTCTGGATACTCAAAGGTAAATCCGGTGGAAACGATTTTCTCCGAACTAATCAACCTCCCGACCTCTTCATCTAAAGCATCCTGAAAACTTGCCGGCAAGGGAATTCCCAAAGCATTCGCATTGTGCCGATACACTTCCCGCCGCAAGGGATGCGCGGGAGCCACTCCATTGAAGGTTTGATTCCATAGTCCCTGACGGACCACCCAGGCGATCATTCCTGCTGCATCCACTTGATGGATAAAGTTGACCCGCGTATGTCCCACCACCTGTTCCTTTCCCGCAAAATAGATTCCTGGAATGCGATCCTCGCCCATCAATCCCCCCATCCGCAATACCGTCAAATCATAGGTTGACAAGGTTCCCATCAAGGCTTCCGCTCGATATAAAATCGTATTGCCAGTAGTATTCTCAGAAATTTTATCCTCCTCGCTATAAGGCACCTCCTTGTTTGCATTCGGATAAATCCCAGTGCTAGAAATAAAGAGGACCTGCTTTACTGCTGAGTTTGCAACCCAATCTCGTAAGGCAGCGAGTTGCTGCAAGTACGCTTCCCCATCTCCCTGTCTACTCCGAGGGGGTAGGGTCACCACTAAAATATCGGAATCAAAAAGTCGGGAATAACCTGTCCCCTTGGGTTCGGGATCTAGAGCAAAGTGCACGGCATCAAGCCCCTTCCTGCGAAGGAACAATACCTTTTCTGACCGAGTAGAAGACCCGATTACGGCATAGCCCTGTTTTTGCAAAAGCAAGCCAGCGGCTTCTCCGAGCCAACCCAAACCGATAATTGAAACTTTCTTCATGCGCTTTACTAGTGGTGGGTGGTTGAGGGTATCCCTCAACGGATTTTCCAGTCCTCAAATCGAAACCAAAGAAAAAACCTCCTTTTCGGAGGTTTGTTTTATTCTTTTTTGGGAAGAGTTCCCAAGAGGTAATCCCACAGGGGTGAACTGACCCCAAAAGACGAGTCTGGATCTTTGTAATGATGGATGGCATGGTTGACCCACAGCACTTTTAGGAAATTTTTAGGAGGATTGTAAGCATGAACTGCGTAATGAACACCCAAATACCCAGCATAACCAACCAAAAATCCTGGTAAAAAATAAAGTGCAAAATCACCCATAATCAGCGTAAATACCAGGTAAAAGATTGCTGCATAGGCCGCACTGACAAAGGGCGGCATAGCCAAACGGTCCTTGTCTTTTGGATAATCATGGTGCACGCCATGGACGTTGTACTGCAACTTGTCTTTGAGTGGGGTGTCAGGCTCCATGTGGAAAAAGTG
>JBANGF010000005.1:0-5825 GCA_037975655.1 Bacteroidota bacterium
TATCCCATGGGCGAAGATCCCTTGTTTTGGATTCACCTCAATGTAGATTATCCTTTCAATTTGACGGGAGTCTTGTATTTTCCCAAACTCAAAAATGATTTTGAGTTGCAGCGAAATAAAATCAAATTGTTTAGTCGTCAAGTCTTTATTACCGATGAAGTTAAAGACATCGTCCCAGAGTTTTTAATGCTCCTACACGGGGTGATTGACTCTCCAGACATTCCGCTCAACGTGTCCAGAAGTTTCTTGCAGGCGGATGGCAACGTGAAGAAAATCAACAATTACATCACGAAAAAAGTCGCTGACAAACTTTCAGAGCTCTTCAAGAAAGACAGAAAAGTCTACGAAGAAAAGTGGAATGACATAGGTCTTTTTGTGAAGTATGGCATGATCTCCGAGGAGAAGTTTTATGAAAAGGGCAAAGAGTTTACCCTTCTCAAAAACACCAAGGACGAATATTACACCTTAGACGAGTACCGAGAAAAGGTAGCTGCTACGCAAACGGATAAAAACGAGCAAGTGATTTACCTCTATGCCAGCGATGTCAAAAAACAAGACAGCTTTATCGATTCTGCTTTGAAAAAAGAATACGATGTCTTGGTCATGGACTCCCCCATTGACAACCATTTCATCCAGCATGTGGAAACGAAGTTGGAAAAAACCCAACTCAAGCGGGTGGATGCCGATGTGATTGAAAAATTGATTCAAAAAGAAGCAGCTTATGCCAATTTATTGACAGAAGATCAAAGCAAATCGGTGAAAGAGCTTTTTGAAAAAGCCATTCAAAATAAGACCTATACCGTGGAGATCGAGGGCCTTAGCCCAGAAGAATTCCCAGTGACTATCACCATGGAGGAGTGGATGAGACGCATGAAGGAAATGGCGCAAACGGGTGGGGGGCCAATGAGTTTCTACGGTAGTTTGCCGGATAGTTATAAGGTAGCCATCAACGGCAATCACCCCTTGGTGGATAAAATTTTGAAAGCGGAAGGAGAAGAGGAGCAAGTGAAGTTGGCCAAGCAGGCTTTTGATCTGGCTTTATTGTCTCAGGGCTTGCTGACAGGCAAGGACCTGACTGCCTTCGTGAAGCGCAGCGTGGAAATGATTTGATGACCTTTGGGGTTTTTCAAACCCCGAAGGTCTTCCTTGCAAATCCAAAATTGCACGCTATCCCCTACCATTTGTAGGGGATTTTTTTTGGTTGAAGGCAAAGGCTTCTTCATTCAAAACTGCTGCTTTTTAAAATTTAATCTGGGGTGATTAATTTTTGTAGTAGTTTAATTAAAAAAATATCTATAAATATTTGATAAATTTAATTTAATCTTTAAATTAGTATAAATAATTTTTTAATTCTAAACACTTTTTAATCCATGAAAATGAAATCCCTTTTTTTGTGTCTTTTTCCTACCTTTTTTTGGGCTGCGTTGCGGAAGATCCACAACCCAAGCAGGCAGAACTTTTGGTTGATCAGCTACCTGAAGACCCCTTATTCATTGAGTTTATGAATTCCTTACAAAAGAGCCAGGCGAATGCTTCAAGGATTTCCAAAGAAGATTTTGAAAAAATTCAGCAGCGAGTGATATCAGCTTCTTCTTTTGCAGAGGTTGAAAAAGATCGGTATACACTTAGTGGGTCTAACCTTAAAATCGAACATCCTTTACTTGAAATGGTGATTTTAGGTCAAAAATTAAGGGAAAAATATCCTCAACTCCTTGTGGCGAATCCTGAAGAATTTGATATGCTACTAGCAGAAAATATTTCTGAGTTAGTGCAAAAAAGAAGCGTTCATTCAGCAAATTTGAGAATTTTTGGAGCTTGTGAAGAGGAATTTGATACCGGTATTGAAACCTGTAGGAATGCGGCACTAGTAGCTTCAGCCGCTTGTGGCTTATTGACTCCTACTCTGCTAGGCGCATTGGCTTGTGGAGGATTTGTCTATTTATCTGAATTGGTATGTATAGATGATGCTACAAAATCTTATAAGACTTGTAAGAAATACGAAAATTAAAGAACATGGACACAATAAAAAAGTGGGAAACTTATTCAATATTCCTTGCCCTAGCTGTTGCTTTTGCGGGGTTCTTTTTCAAATCTATCCCCATTGCACTCCTCATTTTTACCTTTGGACTTTTTGTACAGGGCTATATTTTTTATCTCTATAAAAAGATCGATTTGCAGCAGGAGTATCTCAAAAAGAAAGCTGGGGCGGTAATTGGAGGAATACTTTTTATAGCATTTTTTCTTTTAAAAGATGGCATTTAATGAGATGTCCACTTCTTTTTTCTGTGTCCCTTTGTGAGTAAAAAAAGTACTCATTAAAAGCCTGCCTAAGGTAGGCAGGCAGGCCTTCGATTCTTTGTAAGCATAAAAAAAGGAATCGAAGCTGCTTCGTACGTAAGCCCTTTCTGCAGTTTTTTATTTCCCCTACTTCCTGTAATTTTGAGGCACCATTCACGAAAAATAAAAAACGGTATGCCTTACCTATTTACCTCAGAATCTGTATCTGAGGGTCACCCAGATAAAATTGCGGACCAGATTTCCGACGCACTGATTGACAACTTTTTGGCTTTTGACCCCAGTTCCAAAGTAGCCTGCGAAACGCTGGTAACTACAGGTCAGGTGGTCCTTGCCGGTGAGGTGAAATCTGAGGTGTACCTAGACGTACAAAAAATCGCCCGTGAGGTGATCAACAAGATCGGTTACACCAAGAGCGAATACATGTTTGAAGGCAACTCCTGTGGAGTGCTTTCTGCGATCCACGAGCAGTCTGCTGACATCAACCAAGGCGTAGAACGCAAGAACCCTGAAGAGCAGGGTGCGGGAGACCAAGGCATGATGTTTGGCTATGCCACCAACGAAACGGAGAACTACATGCCTTTGGCCTTGGACCTTTCCCACCGCATCTTGCTTGAACTAGCGGAATTGCGCAGAGAGAACAAGGACATGCCCTACCTACGCCCTGACTCCAAGTCCCAGGTAACCATCGAATACTCCGACGACAACGTGCCTCAGCGAATCGATGCGATCGTAGTATCTACCCAGCATGACGATTTTGACGAGGAAGGAAAGATGCTTGCCAAAATCAAAGCCGACATCATCAACATCTTGATCCCACGCGTAAAGGCCAAGTTAAAGCCTTCGCTCCAAAAACTATTTACGGACCAGATCACCTACCACATCAACCCAACGGGTAAGTTTGTGATCGGTGGCCCACATGGCGACACTGGACTTACTGGAAGAAAGATCATCGTGGATACCTACGGGGGCAAGGGTGCTCACGGAGGAGGAGCCTTCTCTGGCAAAGATCCTTCCAAAGTAGACCGTTCGGCTGCTTATGCTACACGTCATATTGCCAAGAACATGGTGGCCGCAGGAGTAGCTGACGAGATCCTAGTTCAGGTATCCTATGCAATTGGGGTAGCCAAGCCCATGGGCATCTACATCAACACCTACGGCACAGCCAAAGTGAACCTAAGCGATGGAGAAATTGCTAAGAAGGTGGAAGACCTCTTCGACATGCGTCCGTATGCCATCGAGCAGCGCTTGAAATTGCGCACGCCGATCTACCTAGAGACTGCGGCCTATGGTCACATGGGTAGAGAGAGCGTGGTGGTAGAGAAAACCTTCACTTCCCCGTACCGCCCGGCAATCACCCAGAAGGTGGAGCTATTTACCTGGGAGAAGTTGGATTATGTGGATCAGGTGAAGAAGGAATTCGGAATCTAAGGGCTTTGTGAGCGTTAAGAGTTAAAAGCCTGCCGAAGGCAGGCAGGTTAAACGTTAATGATTCCTGCTAGAAAGTAATTTTAATTTTCAAAATCAAAAAGCGGTTGAAGGCTGTAGTCTTCACCGCTTTTTTGGTTTAGGGGCTGCTCGTGATTTGTAATCACGAGCATTTATCCTTTAATTTTTTAATTCCCTGCGACTTGAATCTTTTTTTCACGCGGATTACCACGGAAAAGACCCGCTGATTTTTGGTTTCATCCCGCCTAGGACTAATCCCTTACGTCCTGGCTGCCTGCGGTATGTATGGCGGTTGGCAGGCTTATGCGTCTTCCCGCGACTAATTAGTTACCCTTAGCTTCCATTGTATCGCCCACTGCGGGGCTCTTCACAATCTTTTTGCTCCTTAACCCCGGGTTTTACCCGGGGTCATCATAGTAAAGCCCTATTCGGGGCCAGATCCGAAGGATCGAAACTTCTATGACCCCCGGTGAAACCGGGGGTATGCGTGATGGAAATATCGAAAAGCCCCGAAGGGGCGCAACTAGATTGAGTCGATCTGCTATTTAACAATTACCTTTACCTTTGCCCCAAATCTTTTCAACTAACCTTCACCCTTCTGGAAACCTTCTCCTTTGGAACGTAGAGGAAGAATCAGATTGGTTTAAGGAGCAACTGAATTTGGTTCCCGGTCTTTGGGTGGAATACGAGTCCTTGATGAATGCGGCGATTCGGCACCGTTGGTTGGCGAGTCGATTTGCAGTGCAGCAAGTGAGTAAGCAATCCCCTTTGGAACTAATCAAAGATCAATTTGGAAGGCCTTATCTCGGTGTTGAAAGAAAACCGTTGAGTTTAAGCCATTGTGAAGGTTTTGTGGCTGCCATCCATGCGGATGTTTCAGTAGGTATAGATGTGGAACGTATTAGTTCCCGTGTTCAAAAAATAAAGAATTACTTTATGCGGGATGAAGAACTAGATCTATTGGGTGTGGAAAATGCTGCTCTTATACTTGCCTGGTCTGCTAAGGAATCCATTTATAAATGGCTTGGCGAAAAGCATTTGGGATACAAATCGCAATTGTGTATTTTATCAATTGATTTTGTAGAGCAAGTAATGGATATAAAGATTAGTACAAAAGACTATAATTTGATACAACCTGTGTTTTTCCGTCAAGATTCTGATAAAGTACTTACTTGGACATTAGGTGAAGTGAGAGGATAAATCCCCCCGTAAGTATGTTGGGAAGGCCCCTTGACCTGTTTCAAGAGCCTGTCTGCTGAAGGCAGGCCTGTCCCGTGCGCCGCTGCGGATAGGGAGGGAATCAAATTCAAGCAACTTCCAATAATCAACTGACAAAAAAATAGTTATTTATCTGCGTTTCTTTTCCATTAAAAACTGCTTGAAACTTTTTTCAAATACCTGTGATGATCTTTCCTTTTCACCACAAATCCACCCAAACACCCAATCCCCTATTTACTATTTGCATTTTAGTAGATAAGGCTTACTTTTGTCTAGATTTCAATTTTTCCTTCAGTTGCTGACTATGAGATTTTTAGCACGAATTAGTATTCTACCCCGCTGGGTAATTCTCGCCCTAGACGCTTCCATACTTTTCTTATCGATGGTGTTTGCGTACTTCGTGCGTTTCAATTTTGATTTGACCCGTCTTATCCCCGAGCATGTATTGGGTGCTAGCCTTTCCTACACGGTTGGAGGGATTCTGGTGATGAACTATACCAAGACGTATGTAGGCATCGTACGTCATACGGGTTTTCAAGATGGATTCAATGTCTTCAAGACCATATTGATCAACTTCCTCTTTTTTTTCCTACTCTATTTGGTCAAAGGAGAATATTTGGATGCGAACATGATTCCACCGGTATCGGTCTTGATCATTGCGAGTTTGGCTGCCTTTTTTGCCTTGATTTTTTATAGACTCTTTGTCAAGCAAACGTTCATGTACCTGAAGCAGGGTGCGGAAACTGCCAATCTTAGACCTGCCATCATCTATGGGGCAGGAGAGTCGGGCATGGTGGCTTTGGAAGCCGCAAAGCGGGACATCAAGTCCAAATTGAATGTAGTGGCCTTTCTAGACGATGATC
>JBANGF010000072.1:0-5743 GCA_037975655.1 Bacteroidota bacterium
GGATTCGGGTGTAAATTGTGCATTGATCACTTGGCTACCCCCTTTTTTATCATCAAAAGTGGTAACAAAGATTAAGTTGGTATACATTTTCAGCATTCGTGTCATGGCACGAGGATCTACCCGATGGACTTTAAATTGAGGTTCAGATCGGAGCATCCCGGGCAAATCTGCTTCAAAAATGGCACGTAGTTCTTCTCCAACCGGTCCTGCCCATTTAGTGGAATCAATGGCCAAAACGATTTCACCAATATCCCCTTTGGCTTTAGGTTTCATTGCGTTGGAAGTCTCTCCATTCTCCCCAGAACAGGAGAATAGTAACAAAAATAAAACGGGCAAAAAACAAAATTGGAGCGTTTTTTGGGTTAGAGTCATACTTTTTTGGTCAATGAGATAGATGTGGTTAATTTCAGTTAATGTTGGAAATTTATTGAAGCCTTTTTTAGCCTACAATCAAGCGTTGGCCAGGTTTAATCTGGGTCGAGTTTAGATTGTTCAAGCGCTTGATTTGTTCGATGGTTAGGGAATGCTTCTTGGAAATAATCCACAAGGAATCTCCGGGTTGCACGGTATAGGTTTTGGAAATAGCGACACTACTTTCATTTAGAGCTAATGTGGCCGAAGAAACCGTATTTTGGACTGGTTCTGCTTGGACGATCAAGATTTGGCCCACCCGAATTAAATTGGAGTTAAGGTTGTTCCAACTTCTTAATTGAGTGACACTCACTCCATGACGGGTTGCTACTTTGCCCAATACATCTCCAGATTTTACTTTGTAAGTAAGGCGTGAAGATTTGTTTGGAGCCACCTCAGGAGTAGCGTTGGTTTCAGAGACCGAATTTGAGGCCAGCAATACTGGGACACTTTTTCCAAGAGAATCACTGATCCAAGCCAAATTTTCTTTCACAAATAAAATTTTGGACTTTGGAATTCGGAGTGCGATGGATTGGTGTGACTCTGGGATTTTACGGGTTTTGATGGAGGGGTTTAGTTTTTCTAGATCCCCTAGACAAATTCTGGAAAGGTCGGCCATCTTTTCCAAGTTAAATGCTTGATTGAATTGAATGGACTCGTATTCCAAAGGATAACTAGGTTCTTCCAGGTGCAGGTTATGCTCTTCCAGGTGGTTGAGCACGTAAAGCATTGCTTGAAATTGGGGGACATAACTCCGTGTTTCCTTTGGAAGGTGGTCGTAAATTCCCCAGAAAGTGGTTTTTCCTCCAGATCTGCGAATGGCCTTACGAACATTTCCTGGTCCACAATTGTAGGCCGCCAAAGCCACTTCCCAATTGCCAAACATTTTGTAGAGTGACTTGAGGTATTTGGCTGCGGCAATGGTAGACTTTTCTGGATCCATACGTTCATCTATGTCTGTGTTGGTATGCATGCCATACATCCGTCCAGTGGCTGGCATAAACTGCCATAATCCCACCGCTCCCATTTTTGATTTGATTTTAGGGTCTAGTCCTGACTCTACAATGGAGAGGTAGATGATGTCCGAGGGCATCCCCTGTTCGCGCATTATCTGCTCGTACATCGGAAAATACTGCTCTTTTCTGGCCAGTATCATTTGGATGTACTCTCTATTGCGAACCGTGAAGTATTGAATAAAAGAAAAAACGCGATCATTTAATTCAAATGGCATCTCTAGATTCATGGCCTTAATGCGGTCTCCCACTTCTTGGTAAGTAAAGTCCGGCACATAATCGTAATGGTAGTTGGGCATGACAACCCCTTCCACGTTGCCTATGGATTCCAATTCATCTTGTTGGCCAAAAGCATCCAGGCTGAAAAAATGAATACTGCTCACAAGTACCACCACTAGGTGGAGAATATACTTCTTCATCTCTCGGATTAATTTAAAGTTAAGCCACTTAAATAATGGCTAAATGCATACAATTCCCTTTCTTTAAAGGAATTGGAAATCACCTGGAGCCCAATAGGCATCCCAGAGTCATCCTTTCCGTTAGGAATGGAAAGTGCAGGCATGCCTGAGACAGATGCCTGTACGGTAAATAAATCTTCCAAGTACATCGCCACAGGATCATCTCCATGTTCCCCAAATCTAAATGCAGTGGTGGGAGTAGTTGGAAGCAAAAGGTAGTCAAAATCTGTCAATAATTTTTCTGTAGCCTCTTTAATGATTCGTCGAACCTTTTGAGCCTTAGTAAAATAGGCGTCGTAATAGCTTGCAGAAAGAACGAAAGTTCCAAGCATAATTCTACGTTTGACTTCCTCGCCGAAGCCCTCGCTGCGACTATTCTTGTACAATTGTTCTAGATTTTGTGAATGAGGGGATCGATAGCCATAGGTGACTCCATCAAATCGGGAGAGGTTGGCGCTTGCCTCGGCAGTAGTAAGAATGTAATAGGTGGGAAGGATGTATTTCAAGAGGGGAAACTCCACTTCCTGTACCTCGTGGCCTTCCAATTTAAGCTGCTCGACTACTGCTAGTGTATTTCGTTTGATTTCAGGTTGTAAAGTAGGGGCATGCAAGGCCTCCTTCAATATAGCCACTTTTACAGGTTGATTTGGAAGGGTAAGCGCGCTGTATGGAGCAACCAATTCTTGGGAGGAGGTGCTGTCTTTTGGATCATAGCCGGCTATCACTTCAAGTACCCGAGCATTGTCTAGAATGGTAGTTGAAAAAACGCCTATGGTATCAAAAGAGGATGCATAAGCAATCAAACCCCATCGCGATACACGAGAATAGGTTGGTTTCATCCCGACTACACCTGTAAATGCCGCGGGCTGCCGAACAGATCCACCCGTGTCTGAACCCAAAGTTACAGTACACAAATTGGCTTGTACTGCTACGGCAGATCCTCCCGAGGATCCTCCCGGAACCCGTGTGGGATCCAATTCTTGGAAAACCTTGCCATAACTGGAATGCTCGTTGGAGCTTCCCATGCCAAATTCATCGCAATTGAGGCGTCCAATGAGGATGGCGTCTTCGTCCAGAAGTCGTTGTACTGCAGTGGCAGTGTACTGGGAAGTGTAGCCATTAAGGATTTTTGAACCTGCAGTGCAGGCATGTCCTTCGTAATTCAGGACATCTTTGATGCCAATGACCATTCCTGCAAGTTTGCCAGCACTACCTGCAGCAAGTTTTTGGTCTATATTTACAGCCTGCTCCATTGCGGATTGGGCATAAACTTCGACGAAGGCGTTGAGATGCGCCTTCGTCTGAATATTTTTTAGGTAATACCTTACAATCGATTGACAATCGCTTTCCCCATGCTTGAGGGCAAATTGGATGTCATCGAAGGAACGATACTTTTCCAAATGAATTGTACTGAAAAATTATTTTTTCTTGTCTTTCATTCCCTCTTCGAGATCGTTTTGGATGTCCTTGGTCGCGTCTTTGAATTCACGGATTCCGCGTCCTAGTCCACGAGCTAATTCAGGAATTCGTTTTGCACCAAACAAAAGGAGAATCACAAGAATGATCAAAATCAACGAACCTCCCCCAATATTTTGAAAGAAACCTAATGTAGTCATAATGCTGTGCGTTTAAAGATAGAGATACAAATATACAAGTATCAGGCGCTTACCCAAGGGGAACTGCAACTGATGTAAATCTTTTTTTTGAATGCCCGATTTTTCAACCTATTTGGTAATTATCCAGGTTGCAGGGTCCATGATTTGAAGACCTTTCCAAGTTTGGAAGTGCACTTCTGCCTCACCTTCGGCATTGGTCGCGACTTGTCCAATGACCGATTTCGCTTTGACTGTTTGACCATTGCTGACCGATATTGACTTCAGTCTGCTATACATGGTGAAATATTCACCGTGCTTGATGATGATCGTATTTCCATACCCTGGGATGGTGGTGATTTTGGTTACTACCCCATCAAAAACCGCGCGAACACTTGCATTGGGCTGGGTTCGTATATCGATTCCATCATTATCAAGCATGATTCCCTTCAGGGAAGGGTGTGGATAGGTACCATAGCCCTGCGAAACAATACCTTGTTCTACCGGCCAAGGGAGTTTGCCCTTATTTCCCGCAAAGGAACTCGATAGGGCCGCTGCCTCAGGCGTCATCGGCATACTGGTGCCTGCCTTTTTGGTACTGGTGCTATTTTCCTTTTTGGCGGCAGTTTCTGCTGCACGAATTTCCGCTTCGATGGCTGCCTTGATCATGCGGTTGAGTTGCTCTTGCTGCTTCTTGGTAGCCGTTATTTGTCGTTGAATATCTCGTTCTTTCTTGGAAAGCGTATTTACTAGGCCTTGCTGTTCTTTGCGCATGACCTCGAGTTTTTGTTTTTCTGTTTTTTCTTCCACCAATACTTCCTCCTTTTCTACTTTTCGCTCATCGAGCTGGATGCGTTGATTGGCAAGTTCTGTGGATAGTTTCTCGATTTGTTCGGCCTGTTTTTTTCTGCTTTCGGTGTATTGCTTTAGGTATTTCAAACGCATGTAGAGTTGGTTGAAATTGCTAGAACTGAATACGAAAGCCACAATGGAAAGGCCTCTATTAAGTTTGGAAGAGTTGTAAATCATGCGGGAATACTCCGCCTTCAATTCGATCAACTGTTTTTCCAGACCTGCAATTTTATTTTCAATATCTAGGATTTCATTGGATAATAAACTTACCTCTCGATCCAAGGTGTTTACCAAACGATTTTGGCTTTTAAACTGGCTGGTGATCGCATTCAACTCTCCAATGGAGGTTTTTTTTGTTGCGGAAGTTTGTTTTAGAATGGCGTCAAATTCTTTTAGACGGGCCTGAATAGCTAACTTATCTTTCTCCAATTGCTCTCGAGACTTAGTAGATTGTGCATCCACTTCGAATGAGAGGATTAGGATATAAAAAAGCAAAAACAGACTCGCAATTCTTTTCATAGGTCTTAAAATCGGAATGGAAAGATTAATGGATCCGCTTGAGGATCTAATGAGGTCCAAGTAATGTAAATTCTAAAATTTTGAGTCACTTGAGGGCTTTCAAATGCAACTTTAAATAAGGCCTCTACAGGAAAGACTTGCGATTCTAAATTTTGGTATTTGGAAAAACTAGCCAAAAGTGATCCTTTACCAGCAATGGAGGTACTGGACAGATCGTTAACTTTTCCATGCCGAGTGTCAATTTTACTGAAGTACCGAACCTGGTCTCTGACTTGAGTTAATTCAAATTTTTTACCAACTCGCACCAGCCGGTCTTCAAAACTTGCGGGATAGGGACTGTCTCCCCAGAGCATGTTTTCAAAAAGGCCTAAAGACAATTTGATGCCAAATCGCCGCTCGAATTCGGCATAACTGAGGTTGACGTCACCTGACCCCATCCGGTTCAAGATTTGGATTTTCTCCTGGCTCAGGAGACCACGAATGGCTTCTACACCCAATCCTGGAGAAAGCGAAAACCAAATTAAACTATCTTTTTTTGCACGTAACTGCAGGGTTCCTCGAGTGATTTTGCCTGAATCTTCCTCCAGTACGAGTTTGGCTTTGGCTAGTAAATACCCGTATTCCGTCTTGCTGGGAACAAAAGATTCCATTTCCTCTGTCCCAGTAGGGGAGATGATTTTTTGAGCACATCCCCAATTCAAAAAGACAAACAGCAGTCCAGTAAGTAGTCGCATCTTAGTCATGAACTTGTCGATCTTTAATTTTTTGTGCAAGATGCTCCGAACCCTCAGGGCTTTCTTTCGCTTTTTTCCACCAAGAAACTGCATCTTCTACTTTTCCCAAACGAAATAGAATATCTCCATAATGCTCCATAAGCACTCCGCTAGGCTCTTTTTCG
>JBANGF010000108.1:0-12931 GCA_037975655.1 Bacteroidota bacterium
CTTGAGCCAGAAATTCATGCAAGTTATCCCGGAGTTTGAGGCGGTAATCATACAAGGTCAGCAAGACCTCATCAAACTGAAGTTGCTCTTGAAAGGGAAGAGAACGATTGGGATGAAGGCGAAATTTTTCCAATTCAAGACTAAACTTACCCAGATCCAAATCGGTGCTTTTTGCTCCAGACTGCTCATTTAAAACTAGGGTTCCCTCCTCAATTTGGAAGGTATGAATGGCTACCTTATCGACTAGGCCTGTAAGTAGAGAAATAAAGGTTTCGTTTTCTTGTTTGGAAGTAGAGGTTTTGGTTTCTCTAATCGCTAGTCGGGGATTTTGCAACGACAAAGTTTCAATCTCTAGTTCCCCTTGACGATACCACTTTTTCAAGTCTACATTTTCAAAGGTAAACTCCTTTATATCGAATTGATAGCTAGGCTGATTCCGGGCTTTTAGTGTTGCATCATCTCTCGGAATTAATTGAATATTGGATCCCACTAATTCCTTTTTAAAAGTCGAGGCTTCCAATTTTTCGCCTTTCAACACATGAACTCCATCCGCCAAAAAGATCTCCGCCCGACCAATTGCTAGGGAGGCATCTGATCCATAAAAAAATTGCTCCTGATTTCGAAGGGAATCTTCGCCTAAGTAGAAATCCAGCATTTTCAGGTCAAGTTGCTCCAGCTGAATTCGATTTCGAAGCGAATCCTCCTTTTCCTTTCTCAAAAAACTTCCGTTTTGAATAGCTAGTTCTTTGATTGAAAACTGGTTTAGCTTTCCACGAATAAAAGCATTCAAATCTCCTTTGATGGAAGCTGAAGAAGCTAAGGAAGCAGATTGAGTCACCACTATTCGTGGACCCTTCAGCACCAATTCTTCCAGATCCAGCGTAGAGGTCATAAACGCTTGGTTTAGGTTGACCTGTTGCACATGAAGCTCTTCCAATTCTAAGGAATAGTAGGAGGCACTTTCTCGAGTCAGGTCAGGTACCACTCTAAACTTATGTAAGTCTATCGTCCCATCCAGGGAAGACAGGAGGACCCTATCTGAAGTGATTCGGTGAACCCCATCGGGAAGGTTGAAAGTGACGTCCTCCAATTCAAACTCAAAACCGCGGGCGTTGAAGGGGGTCTTCCAAACTTGGTTTGGCACCCAGTGCATATCCAAAGCCTTAAGGGATGCTCTTTTTGCAAGTAACTCCTGTTGACTCAAAAAACTTGAAAAGAAAATTTGTGCATGATCTACTACTAGATTACCCACCTTTACCCCAGCAAGTGGAAGCATGGCAATACTCTTTTTCAGTTCATTCTCTAGCAGCACTATTGGTGAACGATTGGAAGATCCTTTAACCTGATTTTGACTCAAAGAAGAAGTCAATACTTGAAAATTGGGTTGGTCAAGGCTAATCTCCCGAACATAGAGTTCTCGGTCCCAAAACCCAAACCAAAGCCCCTTAAAAGCAATTTCATCCAAGGTCAACTCAAACAAAACCTGTTCGGCACTTGACTTTTCCGGATGCGTGGGTTTCATGACAATTCCATCCAAAAAAATTCCACGCCGAATTAGGGAAAGGTGTACCCGATTAAAATCTAATTCATAGACCCCGTTAAAGGATTCATTCAATTTCTTTCGGAGTAGACTCTTTAAAAGTAGGTTTGAACCAAAGTAGAGCGCAAACTCCAGGGTAAGCACTGAAAGTAAACTTACTCCGAGGATCCTAAGCCATTTTTTTCTGGAGGCATACCTTTTGGGTTTTTCCTGAGCAGCAGACTTGGGTAACATAGAAAAGTAATGAATGTGAAATATACCAACTTAATCCTGTATACGAAAAAAGCAGCCGAAAGGCTGCTTTTTAAATGCTGTAGGGGAAGGATTCGAACCTCCACGCGGCAGTTAGGCATGAACTTTTGAAACACGCTTTATCCCGTTCCGATCTAATGACCGGCATCCCCACCCCCGAGACAGGAGGGCTTGTCTGCCAATTTCAACACCCTACAAGATAGATTAAGCGCTTATTTTCGCTTCTTTTTGTTGGCCGTAATGCCAACAAGAGCAAATGTATTAAAAAGATGTTTTAATTAAAATTATTTTAATGTTTTATTGATTTTTTTATTGTTTTTTTATTCAAATGATGTTTTAGTTATTTAATCGGCAATTAACTTTCTCCAAAATGGGGAAAGATTTACGTATTTAAAAAAGAGGTCCACTGGAGCAATTCAAAAAATGCACCTTGGGGAAGGATGATGAAGGGCAAATAAAAAAACCATGAAATAAAATTTCATGGTTTTAGTCAATTAACAATAAACCCAAAATAACCTGTTGTAAGAGAAGGAGTCGAACCTTCAAGGTATCTAACAGCGAGAAGCTGCTTTTTGTTTTCCTTTCCATGGCCGATTGAGCATAACACTACCCAATCTTATTTTTTTCTTACACGATTGAGACACTTGAAGCATTTCAACAGGACAAAGATACGCATTGAGGCCCTTTCATTACATATATTTCAACTTAGCTTCTAAAAAATTACATTATTTTTAAGGAAATCGATTGAAATATACGAACCTGTAAATTTTTAACTTGTTTGACCAATAGAAATTGAGGAATTGGCATAAAAAATCGGCCATTTTGTAAACTACGCAAGTTTTTGACCCCTTACTTTTTCCTTTTTCTCCAATAAATCAGCGTTATTCTATCTGCACATACTGCTCCCATTTTTGCAAGACAGCCGAAAAATCCGCAGGCAGGGGCGCTTCGAAATACAGATTTTCTTTAGTAATCGGATGTACAAATCCCAGACTCATCGCATGCAAAGCTTGTCTGGGCATCGCATCAAAACAATTGCTGATAAAGCTTTTGTATTTGGCAAATTGAGTTCCTTTTCGAATCTTATCCCCTCCATACATGGCGTCATTGAATAAGGGATGTCCCAAAAATTTAAAATGCGCTCGGATTTGATGCGTTCTGCCCGTTTCCAAGGTGCACTGCACCAGAGACACATAGCGCAGGCGCTTCAACACTTTCCAATGGGTGACCGCATGCTTGCCTTGACTTCCATCCGGAAACACGTCCATTACCTTGCGGTCCTTAGCGCTTCGACCCACATTGCCTACGATTGTGCCTTCGTCCGTCTCTGGCTCACCCCAAACTAATGCGAGGTAAGTCCGCTGGATGGTGTGGTGAAAAAATTGAGCAGCCAATGGTGCCATCGTTTCTTCCGTCTTTGCAATTACCAAAAGTCCGGAAGTATCCTTGTCGATTCGGTGCACCAAACCGGGTCTTCCTACATTCCCTTTCATTTCAGGCAAATTCTCAAAGTGGTAAACCAATCCATTCACTAGGGTACCGGACCAATTGCCATGTGCTGGGTGAACTACCATGCCAGGCGGCTTATTGACAACCAAAAGGTCTTTATCCTCATAGACTATGTCCAAAGGAATATTTTCTGAAATCACCTCAGTATCACGAGGAGGCTTCTCCAGTAGTACCCGAATATCGTCTAACCCTTTGATCCGGTAATTGGACTTGACCGAATGTCCATTGACCTGTACTCCTCCCGAATCGATGGTTTGCTGTACCTTGTTTCGCGTGGCATTCGCAATCCGTTCCGTCAAAAATTTATCAATCCGAACGGGAGATTGCCCCTTATCCACCAGAATTCGGTGGTGCTCATATAAGGCTAACTCATCCTCTTCAAAGTCTTCTTCCAGGTGCTGCTCGCTCATGACACAAAAATAGGAGGATGTCCCGTAACTTTGTCAAAATAGTTTTGATGCTACTCCCCCAGTCCATCCCCTGCGATCTGATCTCACATCCACTACTTGAACAAAAGAGAGTAGCACTTCAGGTCTTGCGTTTGGATCAAGTACATCCGGAGGTATCTGGGAATAAATTCTACAAACTTCAGTACAACTTACAAGAGGCACTTCGTCAAAATCACCATCAGGTACTGACTTTTGGTGGCGCCTATTCCAACCATATTTATGCCACTGCGGCTGCAGGAAGAGAAGTAGGGCTGGATTCCGTGGGGATCATTCGTGGGGAATTGCTTGATGTACAGAATCCCACCCTGGCCTTTGCGCGAGCTGCCGGCATGAGCCTTCTGGGCATTTCGCGGGAGCATTACCGTGAAAAAAATAATCCTACTTTTCTTGAAACCTTGAGAAAGCAGTTTGGTGATTTTTACCTGATCCCAGAAGGTGGAACCAATACCTTAGCCATCCAAGGTACACGAGAGATTTTAACCGCTTTTCATTCCAGTTTCTCACATGTCCTGACCCCGATTGGTACAGGAGGAACTTTTGCAGGCATAGCTGCTTCCCTACTTCCTCATCAACACTTGCTAGGTATCTCAACCTTGAAAGGGGAGGGAATACGCGAGGAGATAAGCAATCTTCTAAAAGCAGAGGAGATTCAATGCAAGGGAAGTCTAGAAATAGTGACCCAGTACCACCAGGGAGGCTATGCCAAATGGACAAGGGAGTTGATCGACTTTATCCACTGGTTTTGGAATGAGTTTGGTATCCCTCTAGATCCGATTTATACGGGGAAAATGGCCTTTGCCTGCTGGGATTTACTGCAGCAAAACTACTTCCCTCTAGGCTCCCGCATCTTATTGATTCACACAGGAGGTCTTCAAGGAAATCGCGGATTTACCCAGCGAACAGGAATTGCCCTCCCTAGCTTTTGATCGTAAAGAAGTCTTCGGACTCCTGGGGATGGAGTTGCAGTACATTGGCCACCGTCAGACGAACTAGGGTCTTAGATGCCATAAAAATGGGGATACTGGCCACCTTCGCATACTCCTTGAGAGTAATTTTTTCACGCTCTGCCAAAAATTTCATCAACACCTCTTCCTTTTTTCCATAGGTAAAGACCGTGTCTCGAGGCACCCTGCTTTTGCGCAGCACCTCCCACACCTCCCGGCTAGCCTGCACCGTACGGTCTTGCACCCGGATGTAGGAGATCTTCTTGTCTTGAATCAGCAAATAATGGGGGCGATTTGGACTGTGCGGAATATGGAAAACAGCCACCCCTTTTTTCTCAGAAAGTTTCACAATCGACACCTCCGCCGCTAGCGCAGGGAAAATGAGTTCCCGAATGGCTTTTTCCATCACAAAAATCTCTTCCTCAATAAATCGCTGCCCACTTACTGTGCCGTCATCGTCTACCCCAATCAATAAAAAGCCCCCTTGAGTGTTGGCCAAGGCAATGACCTCACGGACAATCTTCTCTGGGAAGGCTGCCTTTTTTTTGAATTCAATTTGGAGTCCTTCACCCTTTGCTGCCAATTCTTTAACTTCTTGAAGAGTCATACTGCTTGGGTCGAGTGGTTTAAATTCCTCGGTTCAATTCCTCCAATCTTTTCTTTTGTGCCATCCATTCATCTCTCAACCGCGCAGCCTCCATGAAGTTCAATTCTTTGGCCGCTTTTTCCATTCCTTTTTGCGTCTGCTGGATCAACTTTTCCAATTTATCCTTGCTGAGGTACTGTACCACAGGGTCTGCCACCAAGAAAGTCTCTCCTGGCATGGGCTCAGCATACATTTTTGGATTCTTCTTGGAATCTGCCACCTTAGTTTGCCCCATGATCTTGTCTCGGGACTTGATGACTGTAGTGGGGGTAATGTCGTGTTCGAGGTTGTAGGCAATCTGAAGCGCTCGTCGCCGCTTGGTTTCATCAATGGCGGCCTGCATGGACTGCGTAATTTGATCCGCATACATGATCACTCTACCTTCAGAATTTCGTGCGGCACGACCAATGGTCTGCACCAAGGAACGTTCATTTCTCAAAAACCCTTCCTTGTCGGCATCTAGGATGGCAACCAAGGCCACTTCTGGTAAATCCAAGCCTTCTCGAAGCAAGTTAACCCCTACCAAGACATCAAAAATCCCCAAGCGAAGCTCCCGCAAGATCTCCACGCGATCCAAAGTTTTCACCTCTGAGTGGATGTAACGCGACTTGATGCCTGCACGCTCCAAATACTTTTGAAGTTCTTCCGCCATACGCTTGGTCAACGTGGTCACTAGGACCCTAGCCTCTTTCTTGATCGTTTGGTCAATCTCTTCTAGAAGGTCATCGAGTTGATTCAAACTCGGCCGTACTTCAATGGTAGGATCCAAAAGACCCGTTGGACGGATAATCTGCTCCACCACCACCCCTTCGGTAAGGTTCAATTCATAGTCTGCAGGGGTAGCCGAGACATAGACAATCTGGTTGATCAGCTGCTCAAACTCTTCAAATTTGAGGGGTCTATTGTCCAAGGCAGAAGGCAATCGAAATCCATAGTCGACCAAGTTAACTTTTCGAGATCGGTCTCCTCCCCACATCGCCCTCACCTGAGGCACCGTCACGTGACTTTCATCGATCACCAGTAGGTAATCCTCCGGAAAATAATCCAAGAGACAGAAGGGGCGGGTACCAGGCTTTCTTCGGTCAAAATAGCGGGAGTAGTTTTCCACCCCCGAGCAATAGCCCAATTCCCGGATCATCTCTAAATCAAACTCGG
This sequence comes from Bacteroidota bacterium, assembly GCA_037975655.1. Classification (GTDB taxonomy): domain Bacteria; phylum Bacteroidota; class Bacteroidia; order Cytophagales; family Cyclobacteriaceae; genus Algoriphagus. Next base: position 6,496 of record JBANGF010000108.1, read on the forward strand.
TCCGTTCTTGCAGTCGTTTGGCTTCCAGAAATTTGCCCTCTTTTTCAAAAAAGGTCAGCTGTGCCATCAAATCATCCTGGATTTCATGAATGGCGGTGTCGATGGTGTCTCTCCCAGTAACGAATAGATTGGCGGGGAAAATAGAAATGATCTTCTCATCCGAAAGTTTCTTCCCTGTACTGGGTTCAATCCGCTGAATTGCCTCAATTTCATCTCCCCAAAAAACAATTCGGTAGGCAAAATCTGCATAGGCTACATACACATCAACCGTGTCTCCCTTGACCCGAAAAGTGCCTCGACCCAAGTCTTGTTGGGTGCGGCTGTATAGGATGTCCACCAACTTGAAAAGGAGCTGGTTTCTAGGTATGCGATCTCCTTCTTGGAGGCGCAAGACATTTTTGCCAAACTCCTCTGGATTGCCAATGCCGTAAATGCAAGACACCGAAGCCACCACAATGACATCCCTTCTCCCAGAAAGGAGGGCTGAAGTAGCACTCAACCGAAGCTTTTCGATTTCCTCATTGATGCTGAGGTCTTTTTCTATGTAGGTGCCCGAACTAGGAATAAATGCTTCGGGCTGGTAATAGTCGTAGTAGGAGATGAAGTATTCTACCGCATTCTCGGGAAAAAACTGCTTAAACTCCCCATAGAGTTGGGCCGCCAAAGTTTTGTTGTGACTCAGGACAAGCGTCGGTCGCTGGGTTTGTTGGATGACATTCGCGATGGTAAAGGTTTTACCCGATCCAGTTACACCAAGCAACACCTGGGCCGTGTCGCCTGATTTCAAACCGGACACCAATTGCTCAATGGCCTGTGGCTGATCTCCTGTTGGCTGATAATCTGAGGTAAGTTTAAATTCCATAGCGTATCTCCAACACCGATTTAGGGTAAAAAGGTTTAGTTCCCGGTCAAACTAGTTTGCGGGAACTCAGGCATTTTTTCGGTTGTAGAATAGAAAATTTGCCCGCATAAGGATTAGCAATAGAATTGGAATTAGTGCAGGGGCAAAGGATTGCAGGCCAAACATCCAAAGCAAGAGGGTTATTACCGCCGCTCCCGTCACAAAGAGGAGATAGGGAGAAAGCCAAGTGGCGTTGGGGCGGTAGAATAATCCCCATACCAAGACCAAGTGCCCTGGGAATGCCCAAAGGAGATTCCAATTCCATAGCGTCGCAGAATGATCGGTAAAGAACCAAAGGAAAGTTACCACCAATCCGAGAATGCCTAGGCCTCCAAAAAGCAGCAGATCCAAACCTTTCATCAGTTTGCCTTTTTTGAAACCATACGCGGTCAAGGCTACATAAATCAAGGCCAATAGCCAGAATACTACAAAAGGATTGAAGAGAGAACGTGCAGACTCCTCTTTTGGATATTCCAAAAGTACTCGATTTTGCTTCACCAAGGGCCGGGATACTCCATTCTCTACAATTGTGGCATTCGCAAATGCCTGTTCCATGTAGGTAGGTAAAAACTGCTTTTCGTGCGGGGTCGCCGGACGATCAATGACTGCTCCCAAAGCCAAGTCAATGCCAAAATCTGCCCAGGGTAGCGGGACTAGGAATTCATCGAGGAGATTTCTAAAGGTCTTCTCTTCGGCAGCAGTGGAGTCATTCCAAACCAACTGATCTCCCATGGAGATTTCAAAGGCATCTCGAATCTTGGTGGCGCAGTTGTTGTAGAAAAAATCGTACTTGTAAAACCGCCTTTCGGGAGCGTATTGGGCATCCATATGCTGAAGCAAGAAGTCTTTTTGCTCTTGATTCAAGTCCAGCACCTGTTCTCGAAGCCCCCGCTTGTAGTAATCGTATTCAATAATAAAGCGATCGTAGGTAGTCATGCTCAACATGTAGTTGAGCTTGCCTGTGGCAAACTTTCCGTAGAAATTTGGGGTGTCAAAGTCAAAGGTGCCAAAGTTGAAAACTAGGTCTCTACCGTCAGAACCGATTTCTCGAAGGCGGATCGCACTGTGTCCAAACGAAGAATAAAGCTCAGTTCCAGGATCCGCGGTCAACAAGCTTACTTCCCAAAATTGGGCTTTGGCAGGACTGAAGCCTACGAAAGTCAAAAGAATTAGGAGGAATCCTAGTTTGTATTTAGCCATCATTTTTTAACTTGATCTACTTTTTAAACTACTTGACCATGGATATTTTTCTACCTGAACCAACTCAGCCCAAGTTCCATTTTCAGCGTACAATATACAGGTTATTCCTCGCAGTTGTATCCCTGCTTTCCTTCCTAATTCCTAGTTTTGGTCAAGAAATTGGAGCCTACAAAACCCGTGCATCCGGAGATTTTAATCAAGTCTCCACTTGGCAAGTTTGGACTGGCAGCATTTGGATACCAGCCGATCAAAAGCCAGATAGTACAAGGGATATTTACATCGACCAAGGGCACACCTTGAGACTACTTGGTCCCGAATCTGTGAAGAGCGTGTACCTCCACGCAGGTGCTGGAGCAGGCCAAAAACTAAACCTAAACAATTTCAATTTGGATGTGTACGGCGTTTTGGCTGCCTTTTCAGGGCCAGCTCCTGGTCAGCCCCGTGGCACTTGGAACAGCCAAAACTGGATAGGAAATTCTCCAAACAGTACCCTGACATTCAAAGGGCAGAGTCGAGTCATCGTGGAGAAGGCCAGTTGGAGTGCCCAAAGTACCCAAAGCCGATTTGGAGTGATTTTTGATCCTGGTCCCGGTCAGGAATTAACATTGCAAGCCCCATTCAAGGCCCTTTCCTTCCGAATCCGCTCAGGTGTCCTCTATCAAAAAAGTGACTTTTCCAGCAGTTCCTCCCCCTGCTTTACCCTATCCTTCAATACCGAAACTTCTCTACACGGCTCTGGACCATTTGGAATTGTTACGGTGGAGGCGGGAGCTACCTTTCGTTCTGCATGCAGTGCTCAAGTGATTCATCGAACTCCTACTAACCCTGCCTTACTTTTTGACCTGCAACGGGACGCTACCCTACTTTTGGAAGGACAAGATCCGAAAATTGAAGCAGCCAACTTTACCTTAGATGGGAGTATGATTTTTAGAGGAAGCCAAGGTCCCATGAATTTCCTTTCGAGTCTCTTACCCTCCTCTTCTAGGCCTAATTTGGTTCGGCATCTGGTAGTGGACGGAGCTGCGGATGTAATACTGCCTAACTATCTAGTCCTTCAGGGCGATCTTCTTCAAATAGGGCAAGGAAGCTTCCAGCTTGCTCCTACCCAACTCACCTTAGGTGGAGGAGAAGATCAATCCCTGCGGACCCAAACCTTGCTGATAGGCTCCCTAACCCTCCACAAGCCAACAGGGAAGGTAACCCTAAGTTCCGACCTAAGTATTTACCGGAGTCTGACTATGTTGGAAGGGGTTTTGGACTTTCAAGGACATGCCCTTGCCCTCAATACCTCCGGCCTAGGCACTTTTCAGTACCAAGGAGGGCGCTGGCATCACCTGGGCCAACTTTCCTATTTTGGTCTTCCTGACCGGTTGACTACAAGTTCAGGTACCTTCCCGTTTGAAGACCTCGCCAACGGGGGATTTCGTGGACTGCAGCTTCTAGGACCTACCCCAGCAGGAGGAAACCTAACCCTCGAATTTATGGAGCAGCGGGGAGCCAACCACGATGCCAATTTTCAGGATGTGGACGGGACGGAAATCCTATTTCAACTCTACAGTCATTTTAAGGTGTCGGCAAATCCGAATCTAGGCCAAGAAGAACTAGAGCTTCGAATTTCGGCCGACGGTCTCTTGCTTGACCAAGCGGGAGGACTTCGGGTAGTGAGCAGGGAAAAAGCTGCTCCAGGCCTTCCAATACCGAGTGGAATGGACGAATTCCCTTGGGCAAAAAGAAAGTTAAAGTGGTCTGAACTCTTTGATAGTGAGTTTACAATTGGGAGCTACCGAGAGGCAACAGTACTCCCCCTTAGTAAGCATAATTGAAAAGGAGGGTGGGCAAGATTTTGAAAAGGGTACAGCCAGATTTTCAAAGATTTCCCTAACTTTCTAAGACGAGCAGCCTCAATTAACCCATGACCCTTCTCTTTGTAGTTCTTACCATTGCCCTGTTGGTCTTACTGATTGTCTGGGCAAAGCTCAATCCTTTTTTGTCCTTTCTCATTTCTGCCATCGCGGCAGGATTTCTATTGGGACTACCCGCAGACCAGGTAGCCAGTTCCATTCAAAAAGGAATGGGGGCACTTTTGGGAGACTTGGTCATCGTGATTGTTACAGGAGCCATGCTTGGTAAGTTAGTGGCAGAAAGTGGGGCCGCCCAGCGAATTGCTGGGTTCTTAATGGGGGTGTTTGGAGAAAAATACATCACTTGGGCCATGGCATTAACCGGCTTAGTGGTAGGCATTCCCTTATTCTACAATGTAGGGTTTGTCTTACTCGTTCCACTTGCTTTCACCCTTTCCTATCAATACCGATTGCCTGCAGTATATGTTGGAATACCCTTACTCGCAGCCTTATCGGTTACTCACGGCTTTCTTCCTCCTCATCCCTCCCCGGCAGCCTTGGTAGGCCAGTTTGGGGCTAACATGGGGCTCACCCTACTGTATGGAGGGATTGTGGCCATTCCTACCATTATCCTAGCAGGCCCTTTACTCGCTCCTTTTCTCAAAGGCATTTCCTCGCAACCTTTGAAAACTTTTCAAGCAGAGCCTAAGCCCGAATCCGATCTCCCAAGTATTGGAAATAGCGTGTTTACTGCCTTGCTTCCTGTAGTACTTCTCGTAGCGACGACGTTTTTGTCCTTGTCCGTTTCCCCAGAAAATCCCCAACGACCACTGCTTAATTTTCTTGCCAATCCCAGTGTCGTCATGTTGATTTCAGTAGCCTTTGCTACCTATTCCTTAGGTCTTCGAAGAAAGCAATCCATGACTAGGTTAATGGATATTTATACCCTAGCAACCAAGGATATTTCCATGATTCTATTGATTGTGGCAGGGGCAGGCGCATTGAAACAGATTTTTACAGATTCAGGAGTAAGTTTGGTACTAGCCGAAGGAATTCAATCCTGGGACATGCACCCCTTAATTTTGGCCTGGTTGATTACCGCAGTGATTCGTATTGCTGTGGGTTCGGCCACAGTCGCTGGATTGACTACCGCAGGCATCCTTGCTCCTTTGGTACCCACACTAAATGTAGACCCCAATTTACTGGTACTTTCCATAGGGGCTGGAAGTTTAGTGTTTTCTCACTTCAATGATGGGGGCTTTTGGATGTGTAAAGAATACTTCAACCTAAGTATCAAGGATACCCTGAAGTCTTGGACACTGATGGAGACCATCGTAGCAGTAGCGGGATTGGGAGGGGTGCTGCTTTTGGATTTGCTCCTTAAATTCCTTTAGCGGAACTTTCAATTCATTCAAACCAGAGTAAAATACTACCTTTAATTTTCCTCAAATCCCGGGCAAAACTCGTTTACTTACCACCTCAATACCAAACCCTATGCAAAGTCCTGAACAGAATTTTGAAAAACTTGGCTTGATTCTTCCGCCAGCACCCAAGCCTTTGGGTGTGTATACCCCAAGCCTTGTAGTGGGTAATTTTCTCTACTTATCTGGCCATGGAACAGTAAAAACCGATGGGAGTCTGATTATAGGAAGAATAGGGGAAGACTTGGATATCGAACAAGGGAAGCTGGCTGCACGACAGGTAGGACTTGCGATGCTGGCCACCATCAAATCCTCCCTCGGCTCCTTGGATAAGGTTAAGCGTGTAATCAAAGTTCTCGGCATGGTCAACTGCGTGCCTTCTTTTGAAAGACATCCCTACGTCATGAATGGCTGCAGCGAACTTTTTGCTGCGGTGTGGGGGCAAGAAATGGGAATTGGAGTTCGTTCTGCAGTAGGCATGGGATCCCTGCCAGACAATATCCCCGTAGAAATTGAGGGGATATTTGAACTTCATTAATTCCTTAAGGGTCTACTAAAGCCTTGTAGGATTGAAACAAACCTAGCACATCGCGGACATAGTTCACAGCGATGTGCCCTTTGGCATACCCACTTTTAACCACAGGATCGCGGTAGTATTTTGGATCACTTTTAAGGTTCAAAAAGTTAGCCACTTCCTGCCAGTTTTGGGTGTTTTTTCGATACTTCAAAGTTAACCTCCAGGCATCTTCCACATGCCCTTGGCCGATGTTGTAGGAAGCCAAAATGAACTTGATCCTTTCGTTAGTTTCAGGGACCCGCTCCAGCCAAAATTTGTCCAAATACTGCAGGTATTTTACTCCACCCCGAAGTGATTCTACTGGATCATTGGGGTTAGTCACCCCAAATCGCTCTAGCGTCACGGGCATCAACTGCAACAGGCCTTGTGCGCCTGCATAGGAAAGCGCGGTGGTATCAAATGCAGACTCCTTGTAGACCACAGCGGCAAGTAGGCGCCAATCCCAACCTAAGGTCTTGGCATTTTCTTGAATCAGTTCATCGTAGACTGAAATCCG
>JBANGF010000168.1:0-7575 GCA_037975655.1 Bacteroidota bacterium
TACTTTGTCGATCGCGACGATGTAAGCCGCGATCCGCATCGGAACCTTGTACTTGATAGAAGCTTGATACACGTTATCAAATGCATCTTTCATGATTCGATCTGAGCGTCTATTCACACGATCGGCTGTCCACTTGTAGCCTAATCGGTTTTGCACCCATTCAAAGTAGGAAACGGTAACCCCACCGGCATTCGCCAAAATATCGGGTACCGCCATAATTCCTTTTTCATTCAATATTGCATCTGCCTTGGCCGAAGTAGGCCCGTTGGCACCTTCTACAATCAGTTTGGCTTTGATCTGGTCCGCATTGGCGATGGTGATCACATCCTCCACTGCAGCAGGCACCAATACATCCACTTGCAAGGTGAGTAGGTCTCCGGCATTCTCCATCTTATCCCCACCAGCATAGCCTTCTAAGGTGCCATTGTTTCCATCACGGTAAGCAATGGCCTCCACCACATTGATGCCTTTTTCATTGTAAAAAGCGCCTGTATGGTCAGAAATCGCTACTACTTTCAGTCCTCTTTCTTCCAAAAGACGGGCCGCCCAACTGCCCACGTTTCCAAATCCTTGAACAGCACAAGTTGCCGTGAATGGATTGATCTTCAATTTTTGCATCGCCGCAAGTGCGGATACCATAACTCCTCTACCTGTGGCTTCGGTGCGTCCCAATGAACCTCCTAAAACCAAGGGCTTCCCTGTAACTACTGCAGGAATGGTCATCCCATGGGCCTTAGAGTATTCGTCCATAAGCCAAGCCATTTCTCGAGGTCCAGTACCCATATCTGGAGCAGGAATGTCCTTATCAGGACCAAAGACATCAATCATCGCCATGGTGTAAGCTCGAACTAGACGTTCAATCTCTCCCTTTGACATTTCACGAGGGTTGCAGCGCACGCCACCTTTACCTCCTCCATAGGGAATATCTACTACAGCACACTTCCAAGTCATCCATGCTGCGAGTGCTCTCACTTCATCCAAATGCACGTCTGGAGCGAAGCGAATCCCTCCTTTGGCAGGCCCAAGAATATTGGAATGGATAACACGAATACCCTCAAAAACTTGAATTTTTCCACTATCCATGGTTATGGGTAGGGAGACAATTACCTGCTTGGCAGGATTCTTTAGCACATTGTAAACTTCATCGGAAAGCCCGAGTTTCTCGGCTGCGATGTTGAATCTCTCCATCATGGACTCCAAAGGATTTTCTCTGTCCTTTATCGGTGCCGGTTCTATGTAAGCCATATTGGGTTTTTAAGTAGTAAACTGGAAAGCAAATTTAAGCAGATTTTCAATTGCTAGGCTCAGAATTAACAGATTTTCAAAAAAGCAGTGATGAACGGTGCAGAAAGTAGCAATCCGTCAAAACGATCCATAAATCCTCCATGTCCTGGGAGGATGGATCCCGAGTCTTTGATCTCAATGGAACGCTTAAACAAAGACTCAACCAAATCCCCGTAGGTCCCTGCTATGATAATGATTCCTGCAATGACTAGCCACTTCCAATCCTCTAAGACTACAAAATAGTGGGACAATACAAAGGCCACTACGATGGCTAAAAAAGCCCCTCCTAAAAACCCCTCCCAGGATTTTTTGGGCGATACTCGCTCAAAAAGTTTGGTCTTCCCAAACCGTGTTCCTGCAAAATAGGCTCCCGTATCGCTAGCCCACAAAATCAGTAAGCAGCCCACGAGAATCTCGAAATGATACACCTGATTCACAGAGAATACCGCAAAATTCAAAAGCGAAAAAGGGATAGCGACATAAAAAATACCCAAGTAAGTATAAGCTACTCCTGTGAATGGTTTTTTGTCTGTTTTTTTATAGAGCTTAATGAAGAAGGTCAAGGAAACCAGTGGAAAAACCAGAAAAAGGTATTCGTAAGACAGACGTTCCTTCTCCACCATAAAGGTCAGTCCAAAGATTAGAAGCCCCAGTATCGTGCCAAAACTCTTCAATGGAAGCATGCCATCTAAACCAGAAAGTTTGTAAAATTCCATTTGAGATATACCCAAGATGATTGCAAAAATCAAAAAGTAAGTCCACTCCGAATAGATTAGCGCACCCAAAATCAGCAATGCCCCTACCAAAGAAGTAATCGACCGTTGTGCCAAATTACTGTACTTATTGATATTAAAACGTGATCTCATGCTGAATCAGTTGTAGTGCGTAGAGTGTTTGGTCGGTAGGAACGAGCACCTCATAGGCACCAGTAACCTGGTAGATGGATTCTTTTTTGTTGAGTATCACTGCCGCCACCCCTTTATCTTCCAAAACCCCCTTCACAATTTCTACTCGGATTTGATTTTGATCCTCAAACACCTTGGTCCAGTTTTTCATCCTTTCCCCGATTGACTTTTTTAAAGTAAAGGAATCCGAGGATAAGAACCAAAATTCCGACCAATGCCCCAGGATAAGAAACGGTATCGGTAGATTGGACATCCAGGTCAAAAAAGCCTTGATTGGCACCATAAACTAGCAATAACGTCAGTGCATTGTTGAGAATATGACCCAAAATCGGGTAAAATAAACTTCCTGTGTAATGGTAGAGGTATCCGAATAATGCCCCTAAGAACATCCGTGGAAGGAAGCCGAAAAATTGCGCATGAATGGCTGAAAAAATGATTGCTGTTACCCAAATTCCCCAATGCGGGGAGCGCAAATACCCTTGCATTTTGGGTTGAATCAGCCCTCTAAAGAACATTTCCTCTCCCACCCCCGCGAATACACCAATCACCAAAATTCCAGCAAGGAGTTCGGAAATGGATTGAAAATCGGTTAAAAACTGCGTGAGTTCCATGAGTTGCGTTTCCATATCGCGCATCCATTGCTCGACTCCAGATAGAAATTCAGGCAAAACCAAATGGGAATTCCAATACATCAGGAGTCCATTGAAAAGCATGCCCCCCACCGTCATCACAGTCACCAAAGCAAGATTTTTAGTACTTACCCGGGCCCGCTGTTTGGCCCAATTCAGGTTTGCTTTTTCTAAAAATCGAACGATAATCCAAGTAGCCGCCCAAAATCCCAGCCCTGAACCTATTCCTTGGGTAAATAACAAGGCCATGCGTCCATTGGGGATGTCGTAATTGCCGGACACTAAACTCATCATGTCCTCCATACTTACCTGAAATAAAAATGGAACCAGGGCTAAAGAAATGCTCTGAAGTAGCACCAAGGCACCAAATGCCACTAAAGTGATGACTACCAGTGACAATAACCAGTTCTTTCGAGAGGCTATTTCAGCCTGGGTTTCGTAAATCTCCATAATTGGGCTAAATTTACACGAAATTTAGAATGTCAAGTGGTAAAGATTGGAAATATAGCGTTGGGAGACTTCCCGCTCCTGCTCGCCCCTATGGAGGATGTGAGTGACCCCCCTTTCCGTGCGGTATGCAAGCAAAATGGCGCTGATTTGATGTATACCGAGTTTATTAGTTCCGAAGGACTCATTCGCGACGCAGCCAAAAGCGTGCAAAAACTCGATGTTTACGACTACGAACGACCCGTCGGCATCCAGATTTTTGGAGCAGAAATTGAATCCATGCGTGAGGCTGCTGCGATTGCAGAAGCTGCTGGACCTGACATCTTGGACATCAATTACGGATGTCCGGTGCACAAAGTTGCCTGCAAGGGTGCTGGTGCAGGTATTTTATTGGACATCGACAAGATGGTCTCCATGACCGCAGAGATTGTGAAGCGGGTCAACTTGCCCGTGACCGTAAAAACTAGGTTGGGCTGGAGCCAGGATACCATTCGAATCGTGGAAGTAGCAGAGCGCCTTCAGGACGTGGGGATTCAAGCCATCTCCATCCATGCCCGCACGCGTCAACAGATGTACAAGGGAGAGGCCGATTGGTCTTACCTGAATCTTGTCAAAGACAATCCTAGACTCCACATCCCTGTGTTTGGAAATGGAGACATCGACAGCCCTGAAAAAGCCGCTGAATACCGCGCTAAATACAATGTGGATGGCATGATGATAGGCAGAGCCTCTATCGGCTATCCTTGGATCTTCAATGAAATCAAGCATTTCTTCGCTACAGGCGAGAAACTCGCAGCCCCAGACCTTACAGAACGGATTGCAGTAACCAAAAAGCACCTTGATTTTTCCATCGAATGGAAAGGCGAAAAACAAGGAATTTTGGAAATGCGTAGACATTACACCAACTACTTTAGGGGAATGCCCAACTTCAAACCATTCCGTACGGAGATGGTTACAGCAGAGCGTTATGCGGAAGTTTTGTCGATTTTGGATCGGGTACAAGAAACCTATGCGGATTACGAATTTCAACCCATCTAAGAACCGATTATCCTTGTTTCAGAGTAACCACTCAGAAATCCAGGACTATTCAAGTTCAAAATAAGTTTCTTTGCCTCCAAATTTCCAGGAATGCCCTCCCTTACCTCTGAAAATTCGCTCAAAAATTGGTCCCTATTGGTGATTCTCACCCTAATCTGGGGTAGCTCCTTTATTTTGATCAAAAGAGGCTTGGAAGTGTTTTCACCTGGTGAAGTAGGCGCTTACCGAATGGTGGCAGCAGCAAGTTTACTCCTTCCCTTGTCCCTTCCCCGTATCAAGCAACTCAGCAAAACGCAGGTAAAAAATCTACTAGTTACTGGCTTGCTGGGCAGTTTTATCCCTGCTTTTCTGTTCCCCATCGCTCAGACGCAGTTGAGTAGTTCCCTCACAGGTGTATTGAACGCGCTTACCCCACTTTTTGTAGTCTTGGTAGGAGCACTTTTTTTCAATACTTCCATCACCAGAAGAAACGGATTAGGCTTGGTTATCGCCTTTTTGGGTGTTTTAGTTTTGGTGACCTTCAAAGAAGGAGGAGGATGGGACTCCTTGACTGATATCAATGCATTCGCGCTGTATGTAATTGCTGCCTGCATTTGTTACAGCATCAATTTGCACTTCATCAAGACCCGATTTACCAAACTCAAGTCCATCGAAATTTCTTCGATTTCCTTGCTGATGATTCTTCCTTTGGCCTTACTTTACTTGTTTGCAGGCACGGATTTTTCCTACAAAATGGCCACTCATCCGCGTGCTTGGGAAGCTCTGGGCTACGTGACCGTCTTGGGAATGGTGGGTACCGCTTCTGCCTTGATTCTATTCAACATCATGATCAAAAGTGCCAGTCCCTTTTTCGCAAGCCTAGTCACTTACACCATTCCCATAGTAGCCATTTTATGGGGTGTTTTGGATGGGGAAGTTCTCCTTTTGGGACATTACTTCGGCATTGCTGCTGTGATCGTGGGGGTATGGGTTGGAAACCGGAAATAGCCGGATTCCTATTTTAAATAAGCAAAAAAGCGGAGCTTTTTGACGAATTAATGGGATACCCCAGGTTTTAATTTTTCACATTCATCCGTTGTCTCCAGGCAGAAGCCAGCATGGGTAGTTGCTGATAGGATTGGATGCCCGATTTAACTCCCTGAGATTTTAGAAAAAGGTCGTTGGACTTCCGGCTCAACTCAAGCCAAATCGGAGGATAGGCTTCCATTGACTCTCGAATAGCCATTAAATCTTGGATTATCCCCCTCGGAAGTGCTTCCATCCAGCATAAAGCACCGTCTGGATCCATCTCATAATAATCCCGAAGTTGGTACCGCAGCAATAGGAGATGTGCAGCGTACCTCAAAAAGGGATCTTCTGCTTGCGCACAGACCACCCAGGCCACAAAACTGGCTTCCCCCTCGTCTGTGACTCCATAACTATGAGCCATTTCGTGGGCAATGGTGAAAGGTTTTTCCAAGGCATGTAAACTTGGATCGAGGTAACTTTCACCAGTGTAGGGGAAATATATCCCGAGAATCCCCATTCTTCGCATGAATCCTTCGGGGGGAAATTGTTTGGTTCGTGGATAGCCAGTAAAATTCAACCCTAGCAACTCCAAATTTTCCTGTATCGTACTGCGAACTAGGCCCTCCAGGAAAGCATAGTCATTCATTTCGGTGAGAGCTGTGGTATCTTGGCTGATGCGGTTCCGATCTAAAGATGCCAAGCTCTTGGTAAGCTCAATTTCTTTCCTCAAATCCTGAAGATTGAGGGGTCGGGGATTAAGGTCTAGCTGCTCAATAATTGGAGTACGTTGGTAGTTGTAGCCCCAGAGGAGCAGAAAAAAGAACACCAAGCCACCCAATCCATTAGCAATTGCCTGCAGCACATACTTCGCCCTCTTATTTCTAGTTTCAATACGAGAAAAACGACGTATACTAATTACTAAAAGCCCTAGAATTAGCCCTAGAAATAGGTAAACAGTAGGAAAGGGCAAATAACCCAAACTCAGATCAATGCCATTTCGAATAAAAGGAAATAAAGTTCGGGAATAGAATTGATCGGTAACCTCTGGGAAAAGACCCGCAAGTACTCGGAGACCGAGTGCTAGCAATCCTAGGAAGGCCCAAGTCCAGTTGGATCTAATCATGTAGCAAAGGCTTAGACGCCCTCAGCCTGAACTTCCTTCACCTCAGGAAGCATCCGGGTTAGCAGGTTTTGAATTCCTGCCTTCAAGGTAACGGTACTGGAAGGACATCCTGAACAAGAGCCTTGCAAAAGTACTTTGACTACCCCATCCGCAAAGGAATGGAATACGATAGCTCCTCCATCCTGCTCTACAGCAGGACGGATGTATTCATCGAGGATCCCTTTGATTTTTTTAACGATCTCTGAGTCGTCGGCATCAAATAGTGGGTCCTTTGTAACGACCACTTGCACCGCCTTTTTCCCAGATTCAAGGTATTGCCGAATGTGATCCCGAAAGATCATCTGTACCTCTGCCCATTCTACTTCCTCCGATTTGGTGATGGTCACAAAATTGGAGGCAATAAAGACGCGCTGTACGGCAGCAAAATTAAAAAGCTCCTTAGCCAACTGGCTGGATTCAGCACTTGCTGCATCAGGAAAATCATAACTGATCCCCTCCTCCACCAACATAAAATTGGCCACAAACTTGAGGGAATTCGGGTTGGGATTGGCCTCCATGTAGAGGTGAACAGGTCTTGCTTGTGCTTGTAGCATGGGATTGAAATTGGATTACTAGCAAAAACCAATTTTGGCTTCAGAAGTTCCGATAAGGTTTAAATTTTGCTTATTTTTTTGGTAAGGTTCCTTTTGCGGCATACCAGATGCCCCCATACAGATGCTTCAAAAATTCGGCATCTTCCCAGACAGCATCCACGTGACCCAGCGCAGTGTAAAACACGCGGCCGCCATCAAACTCATGGTACCAAGCCATCGGGTGGTTTGCACCCATTGCTTTTGCAGGCTGGTAAGTCGTCTCATCCGCCTGGATCAATACCTTGATGGCCGGGTTCAAGCTCTTAAACTCATACAGCTCATCTGTCCACAACCAATTTTCAGGAAGATGCCAAGTGGCAGGATGGGTTCGATCTACTACGTGAAGACGCAGCGTTTGTTGACGTGGATGGGCTAAGAAATAGCCCCCGATCATTTGGTTGTACCAAGGCCATTCGTACTCCGTATCCGTAGCGGAGTGAATTCCTACTACCCCTTTGCCGGATTGCACAAACTTTTGAAAAGCGGCTTTCTGAGCTTCATTGAAAATC
>JBANGF010000176.1:0-7264 GCA_037975655.1 Bacteroidota bacterium
CAGTGCTTCAAACTCCTTTTTCCCTTTCCCGCTGGCGATATCGGTGGCGATTCCAAAGTATCGGGCAAGTACCCGAAATACATTGCCATCCACCACAGCCTGTACTTCACCAAAGGCAAAACTCGAGATGGCTGCAGCGGTATAGCTTCCCACTCCCTTAAGTTGAATCAGGCTCCTATAGGTATTGGGAAAATTTCCACCTAATTCATTCCAGATGTATTTTGCACATGAATGCAGATTCCTGGCTCTGCTGTAATAGCCTAGGCCTTGCCAAAGTCGGAGGACTTCCGCTTCTGGAGCCTCCGCTAGTGCTTGCACCGTAGGATAGGCTTTTGAAAATGCCTCGTAATAAGGCAATCCCTGCACTACACGAGTTTGCTGAAGAATGATTTCCGAGAGCCAAATTTTATAAGGGTCTTGAGTTTCTCTCCAAGGCAAATTCCTAGGATTTTCTCTGTACCAAGAAATTATCGAATTTGAAAACAATTGATTTTCAGTTACTTTACTCTTCATGGATGAAAGATTGCGGGGCTACAAACCAAGGTATTTTTTTTGAATATCTTTTTTAATTACGTTGATTATTGTACATTTGCAGTCCCAAAAATACTTGGTTAATAGCTTGTTAAGGGTATTTCGAAATTTCTAAATTTTAATCACAGTGACTAAAGCAGAAGTAATTACTAAAATTTCCGAGAAGACAGGAATTCAAAAGGACGATGTAACTCAAGCAGTTGAGGCGTTTTTCAAGGTAGTAAAAGATTCCATGGCTGATGGAGAAAACATCTATGTCAGAGGATTTGGAAGTTTCATCAACAAGAAAAGAGCAAAGAAAATTGCCCGTAATATTTCCAAGAATACGGCAATTGTAATTGACGAACATTATATCCCTGCATTTAAACCTTCCAAGGTGTTTGTAGAAAAAATCAAGAATAGCAAAAAAATCAAACAATTGGTAACTCAGGCCTAAGCCTGGGCTAAGGGCATGAAAAAACTACAGGTTGTTCTCATAGGATTTGGTATAGCAGCTGTAGCGGGGCTTTATTTGTTACCCAAAGTGGTGGTCGATAACGAGGCTACAGGTGAAAAAATGGAAAGCGGTACAGAAGCACCCGCAGCCATTTCTGAATCGCATGAGAATAAGCTATCTTCCCAAAATCGAGTTCAGGCAGATCAATTGATTGTTCAATTTCGATCTGCTCCTACTCCTGAAGAAAAAGTAGCTGCTGCACAAGTGCTAGCAGGGATCTATAAGGAAGAAGGAATATTTGATAGTGCCGCCTATTACTGGTCTGAGGCAAGTACCCTGTGGCCAGACAATTTATTTCTTGCCGAAGAAGCTGGAAATGCAAATTACGATGCATTTTCCTTTGCCTTAGACAAAAACAAAGTGGAGGTACTGGCAGAAAAGACCAGAAACTTCCTAACCAAGGTGTTGGAAAAAGATCCGACCCGTCTTGATTTGAAATCCAAAATAGCGATGACCTATGTGTCTTCAGCCAATCCCATGCAGGGAATCACGCTTTTGAGAGAAATCCTGGAAGCTGATCCCAAAAATGAAGATGGCCTATTTAATATGGGCGTACTCTCCATGCAGTCTGGGCAATACGATCGAGCCATTGGTCGTTTTGAAGAATTGGTAAAAGCACATCCGCAAAACATTCAGGGGCAATTCTACCTAGGGGTAAGCTACTTTGAATCCAAAGAGAAAAATAAAGCAAAAGTACAGTTTGAGCTAGTCAAGAAAATGACCGACGATCCGATGATCTTAGAGAGTATTCAAGGCTACTTGGACCAACTATAACAAATTGTAAACCATTAAATTTTAAAACTATGCCTTGCGGTAAGAAAAGAAAAAGACATAAGATCGCTACGCACAAGCGTAAGAAAAGACTTAGAAAAAACAGACACAAGAAGAAGTAATTCCTTCTTTCTGAGTTAGTGGAAGTAAAGTACGTTCATTTACATAAGTAACAAGAAAATTTGAGTACGGAATTGTTAATCGATTCTGCTCAAAATGGAAGTCGAATAGCCTTATTGCACGACAAGCAGCTGGTTGAACTTCATTCCGAAGGGATGGACAACCAGTTTAAGGTGGGTGACATTTACCTGGGTACGGTCCGCAAAATTGTCAATGGACTCAATGCTGCGTTTATTGACGTAGGCTACGAGAAAGATGCCTTTCTGCATTACCAAGACCTAGGTTCAAATATCAATAGTTTGTTGAAGTTTACCAAAATGGTGCGCAACAACAACTACAGCAACCACCTCTTGAAGGGCTTTGAAAACGAACCAGAAATAGAAAAAGTCGGGAAAATCGACAAGATTCTAGCCAAGACCAACCAAGTGTTGGTTCAAGTTGTCAAAGAACCTATTTCAACCAAAGGCCCTAGACTATCCTGTGAGCTCTCTCTACCCGGGCGTTACCTTGTGCTAGTTCCCTTCTCCGACACGGTCAATGTGTCCAAGAAGATACGAAGCAATGAAGAGCGCAAAAGGCTACTCAGACTCATCAATTCAATCAAACCTGCCAACTTTGGAGTAATCATCCGAACAGTGGCCGAAGGACAGTCCGTGACGGAACTTGATAAAGACCTTCGAAATCTTCTCACCAACTGGGAAGAGGGAATGAGTAAATTGCTGAAAGCCAAAAGTCGGGACAAAATTATTGGAGAGATGAGCATGGCCTCCTCACTCGTGAGAGATCTGCTCAACGAATCATTCGATGCAATCACCGTAGAAGAAGAGTCTACTTACGATCAGATCCGTTCCTACATCAGGTCCATAGCGCCTGAAAAAGAAAAAATTGTTAAACTTTACAACGGTAAAGTCAAGCTATTTGAAAGTTTTGGAATCGAAAAGCAAATCAAAAGCTTGTTTGGACAGTCCGTAAGCCTACCTCAAGGAGGCTATGTGATTATAGAGCACACCGAAGCCCTGCACGTCATTGACGTCAATAGTGGCAATAAGTCCAATCAAGAAAGCGACCAGGAATCTACAGCGCTTAAAACCAACCTGGTAGCTGCTAAAGAAATTGCTAGACAACTCCGCCTCCGAGATATGGGAGGAATCATCGTGGTCGATTTTATCGACATGAAAAAAGCCGAAAACAAAAAGGCAATTTTCGATGCCATGATGCTGGAGATGAAATACGACAGATCCAAGCATACCGTATTGCCTTTGAGCAAATTTGGGTTGATGCAAATCACCCGACAGCGTGTACGTCCAGAAGTCAATATTGTGACTAAGGAAACCTGCCCTGCTTGCAACGGTACCGGCAAAATCCAAGCGTCCATTTTGGTCGCCGATAAGTTGGAAAAGGATTTGGAGCACATGGCAACGATTCAAAACGTGGACAAAATCCACATCGGCTTGCATCCGTATCTGCATGCCTACTTCACCACTGGCCTGATTAGCCGACGTGTAAAGTGGTTTTTCAAATATTACAAATGGATAAAACTGATCAAAGATTCTTCCCTACCCGTGACGGAATACAGATTCCTAGATGAATCTGGAGAAGAAATCGAACTAAAAGTAAAAAGCGAGGCTGAGTAAGCCCCGCTTTTTTTTTGCTGCAATTTGCGAAGGGGAAATATAATTCCCTTAATCACAACCTTAAAAAGGCAACTTGTCTTCTTCTGAAGCTTCGTAGAAGGTGTCCATTTCTGGAGGGCCAACTGGCATGCCTCCGCCTTGGCTGCGATCTACTTTGTATGCCTTTACTTCCGTATACCAACGTCCGTTGTATTCTCTACTTTCTACCTCTATCCCAAGGTTGACTTGTTCCCCTATCTTTAAGCCAAACTGGTCAATCTTATCTCCCCAGATGGCAACGCATACTTTTTTGGGGTATTGCCCCCCGGTTTCTACTATATATTCCTGCTTGCGCCAAGCATTGCCACTCTTTGAACTCCCACTCACTTCTGCTAGTTGGGAGATTACTTTTCCGCTTAAATCCATAATTTGTTTTTTCTAGGTAAGAATACGAAGGTAAGCAATGCGACTTACTTTTTTAAAACCATCGGTATCGATAATTCTAGTTATTTTCCCTCTTTTTTCGGCATCCAATCCCTTTCCTTCTTCCATTAGGAGTCTTTGCTAAGAAGAATAAAAAATTATTTTTAGTTTAAATGCAGATTAAAAAATAATTAAAACAAATAAAAATAAAATAAAATATTGATTTTAAATCAAAAGTTGCAACATTCACAAATTTGGCAGTAGTTTTGATTCCTTTTTAGTTTACCTTCACACGCTTCAAAAAAATCTTTTCACCTAATCCGATACTATGGCCTAGACTTTTACGTTGTATACAAACCAACTTAAAAATGAGTAAGCAATTAGGTCCGGACGATAGTGTGTTAATCACGCTGTATCGCAATGGTAATGAAGCCGCATTTAATCTATTAGTAGATCGGTACCATAGTAAAGTATTTACCACCATCTTCTTGATCGTCAAAGATCAGGATGTAGCAGAAGATTTGTTACAAGATGTATTTGTCAAGGTGCTCCACACCTTGAGTTCAGATAAGTACAACGAGGAAGGTAAATTTCAACCCTGGGTGATGCGCATCGCGCACAACCTGGCGATCGATCATTTTAGAAAGGCAAAAAGATACCCTACCATCCTCTTGGAAGATGGCAGCAATGTGTTCAATTCCTTAAATTTTGCGGAAGACTCCTCCGAGGAGCAACGCATCAAAGAGGAAACCTTGGCCTATGTACGCAATTTGATTGATGAACTTCCAGAGGCTCAGAAGGAAGTGGTCATTATGCGTCATTACTTAGACATGAGTTTCCAGGAAATCGCCGAACAAACCGGTGTGAGTATCAATACCGCCTTGGGTAGAATGCGCTATGCGCTCAACCATATTCGTAAAAAAATGAAACAAGTAAACAGTGCCTATGATAAAATCATTTACCCCAAATGACCTGATCAGATATATCTATCAGGAAATGTCGGAGGTAGAACAAGAACTCTTAATGCAAGCCTTGCACAGCGATGACGCCTTGATGCAAGAATACATTGAACAGCTGAGCACCGTGGAGTTCTTGGAGCAAGTCAAATTGCAGCCTTCCGAAAAAGTAGTGAAAGCCATCAAAAAAATGGCCCAGTCTACGGGACTTCCACAAGTCTGACCTAAGGTAACCCCGCCGAAAAGCGGGGTTTTCTTTTTCCCTAGGCTCAACCCTACTCTTTTTTTAGAATTGAATTAGTTGGTAATCCAGTATAGAAGTTTAGTAGAGTCTGCAGTCAACCGTTGACCGGTAGCTATGGTCAACTTAAAACCACTTCATCATCGTAGCAATCAACTTCTTGACCCGAATTCCATAGGGAGGGCGTAGTAAGCTGACGTTATTGAAACCAATCCGCTGCTTCAATACTCCCTTTTCGTTGCTGAAGGCCATAAATCCATACTTGCCATGGGCTTTGCCAATCCCACTGTTATTTACCCCACCGAAAGGAAGTTCGCTGTGCAGAAAATGAAGCACGCAATCGTTAATTACCAGGTTGCCGGAACTGGTCTCCGCCATCACCCGCTTGGCTTTGCCCTCGTCCTTACCAAAAAAATACAGGGCCAATGGCTTGGGTTGGGAATGGATCAGTGCAAGGGCGTCGTTGAGGTGCTTGTAAGTAAGGATCGGTAGGATCGGTCCGAAAATCTCCTCCTGGAACACGAGCATGTCCTCACGAATATTCGAAATCAAGGTAGGGGCTACATACCGAGATTCTTCATCCAACTCTCCGCCGGCTTCTACCTGTGCTCCTTTTTGAAGGGCGTCTTCCAGTAACTGCCGAATTCGCTCAAAATGTTTGGTGTTGATCAAGCGAGCATAGTCTGGGCTCTGCATAACTCCTTTTCCATTCGGATCGTAGTAGCGGTTCAGCACTTCGCGGGCATGTCCAATAAAAATTTCCTTCTTGTTTTCAGGTACTAGGATGTAATCAGGTGCAATGCAGGTTTGCCCACAGTTGACAAACTTACCCCAAATCAATTTTTCTGCAGCATCCTTTAGGTCAGCCGAATCATCTAGAATCACCGGGGATTTACCTCCCAATTCTAGGGTCACCGAACTCAAGTGTTGTGCAGCGGCACGCATTACAATTTTTCCAATCGCCGGGCTTCCCGTAAAGAAAATATGGTCAAATGGTAAAGCCAGAAGTTCTGAAGCCACTTCTTTTTCACCCAAACATACGGCTACCTCATGGGGAGCAAATAAGTCACTCACCAAATCCTGTACCAACTGGGCCGTGTGTGGAGCATATTCTGAAGGTTTCAGAATGGCAGGACATCCTGCTGCAAGTGCGGAGACCAAAGGGCCAATAGCAAGGTTGAAGGGAAAATTCCAAGGAGAAATCAATAGCGCTCTCCCCTTTGGCTCTGCTACGACAAAAGCGGATGTTCCAAGCATTGGGAGAGGGGTAGGTTGCGGCTGAGGGCGCATCCAGTTGGACAAATTTTTCAGGCAATGCTTGATTTCAGAGGTCACCGGGAAAATCTCGTTGAGGTCTACTTCTACGGCGGGTTTATTGAAATCCAACCATAGGGCTTCATGAATAGCTTCTTGATGGGAATTGATCCAATTCAACAGTTTGTGTAATCGCTCCTTTCGCTCGACTAGCGAGGAAGATCGCCAGGCAATGGAGGTGGGCAACTGGCTACCAAAAAGTTCGGAAGGACTGGGTCGAAGGTCAGAAAGCATGGAATCTAGAGGATAAGGAAAATGTTAGGCTTCAAGTTAACCAATTTTGTAGAAAACTGAAGGACGCTTGAGAAGTTGACTTTTCTTTGTAAAAAGGGTACTTCTAAGGTGGATTAGGTAGTCTTGGAACTGTCCTGGATGAGCAGGTTGAGTTGAGTTAGTTCTTTCTCACTGAGATCTCTCCATTTGCCAACGGCGAGATCGAGTTGAATGTGCATGATGCGAATCCGTTTGAGTTGCATGACCTGGTAGCCCAAGTGCGCGCACATGCGGCGGATCTGCCGATTTAAGCCTTGGGTGAGGATGATGCGGAATTTAAACCGGTTGATGGCCACCACGGTGCAGGGAGCAGTAACAGTATCCAAGATGGGTACTCCCGCGCTCATTTTTTGAACGAAACTTGGATGGAGGGGCTTGTCCACAGTGACCACATACTCCTTTTCGTGGTTGTTTTTGGAGCGGAGTATTTTATTCACCAAATCTCCCTCGCTCGTCAATAGGATCAGTCCTTCGCTGTCTTTGTCTAGTCTGCCTATCGGAAAGATGCGTTCAGGATGGCCAATAA
>JBANGF010000219.1:0-11489 GCA_037975655.1 Bacteroidota bacterium
CTTGAGAGAGGCAATGTCCGAGGAAATGAGACGAGACAAAAACGTCTTTTTAATGGGTGAAGAAGTTGCCGAATACAACGGTGCTTACAAAGTATCCCAAGGGATGCTGGATGAATTTGGACCAGATCGCGTGTACGACACCCCAATCTCTGAACTTGGTTTTGCCGGTCTCGGAGTGGGTGCAGCGATGAATGGATTGAAGCCCATCATCGAATTCATGACCTTCAACTTTTCCTTGGTGGCTATCGATCAGATCATCAACTCTGCTGCAAAAATGTATGCCATGTCGGGAGGCGCCTATTCGGTGCCGATCGTTTTCCGGGGCCCTACAGGTAATGCAGGTCAATTGGGAGCTACGCACTCTTCCAACTTTGAAAACTGGTTTGCAAATACTCCTGGTCTCAAAGTGATCGTTCCTTCCAACCCATCAGATGCCAAGGGATTGCTAAAATCTGCCATTCGTGACCCAGATCCAGTGATTTTCATGGAGTCTGAGGTGATGTATTCCGACAAGGGCATGGTGCCCGATGGAGAATATTTAATTCCAATCGGCGTAGCTGAGGTCAAGCGCAAAGGCACAGACGTTACCGTGATTTCATTCGGAAAGATGATGAAGGTAGCCCTTGAAGCAGCAGAAGAAATGGCTAAATCAGGTGTTTCCTGTGAAGTTATTGACTTGAGAACAGTTCGTCCGATCGATTATGCTACCTGTGTGGAGTCTGTGAAAAAGACCAACCGCGTGGTAATCGTAGAGGAAGCCAACCCATTGGCAGGTATTTCTTCCGAACTTACCTACCATTTTCAACGCAATGCCTTTGACTACTTGGATGCTCCTGTCATCCGTGTCAACTCCATGGACATTCCCTTGAGTTATGCTCCAACCTATATTGAAGTGACCATCCCCAATGTTAAGCGAACTGTTGATGCGATTAAGCAGGTGCTATACAAGGCTTAAATTTTAAAATTGATTTCGTCAAACCCAGATCCGAAACGGTCTGGGTTTTTTATTTTTAAAAGATGCCAAGTGCTCACTAGAAATAAAAAAATCCCGAATTCATTGAATTCGGGATTAGTAACTCAACCCATCTATTATTTACTAGTTTATTTGAAAACGGTTAATTGTTCCGAACTGGAGCTCCTCCTTGTTCGCCTTGCCCTTCACCCCCATCTTTCAAATCGTCGTTGGTGATGGATTTTCTCTTTTTAGGACGCTGATCCAAACTCATTTTACCGATGCGGTAATTGAAGTTGATTTTAAAGTTCAAGTTCTGAAGTCGAGAGGTACTGTTCTGTACAATGCTAGGCGTCACGATTTCGTTGCGAACAACGATCTCTTTAATGAGGAAGTTTTCGGCACCAAAACCAAATGATCCTCTCTTCTCTTTGAATTGCTTGTTGAAGTTCAATCCATAAGCTGCAAACCCACCAGCGGTGCCTTGTAACTGCACTTGACGGCCTCTCGCAAAGGTGAACAACTGAATTTGCCAATCTTTGGGTAAGGTATAATTTCCGAATGCACGTCCACTAACAACCATTCCTTCGTTTTGAGCTGCAAACTTGGGGTCAGTAAGTCCGTTGTCCAGCATGGAGTAGTACAGATCCATACCTCCATTCAACGAAAGCTTGTTGTTGAGATTCACATTGAAGAACAAGTTGGTTCCTACTGCTTGCTCGCGTCCAATATTTTCGAAACTGGTAAAGATGATTCCATCTTCACGAACGTTACGTATGGATTGAATGGAACCCGTGGTATTTCTGTAGAATCCAGTGAAATTCAAGGTAGTGCCTTTGATAAAGGTACTGTACCCGATTTCATAGTTATCAGTCAATTCCGGATCTAGCTCAGGATTACCTTGAGAAAGCTGCTGGGGATTGGAAGCTTCAATGTTGGGATTGAGAAAACGAAGCGATGGTCGTTGGATACGTCTGTTGTAAGCCAACTTGATCATGTTTCCGTTTTTCAGTTTTCTACTCGCATTCACACTAGGCACAAGGGTACCGTAAGATGGAATTTCCGCCTTGAAATCCGTTTTAAAGTCAGCATTGATAGTCGTATACTCGTAACGCAGTCCGGGCTTCAAGGTATAGTTTTTGAGCAACTGGAATGTGTAGGATAGGTATCCCGCAGTGACGTTTTGATCGTAACTAAACTCATTGCTCAAGGTAGGATCTGGTAAGGCTACAAAAGCCCCTGTAGGACCCTGTGCTAGAAAATAAGAGAAGTCCGAGTAAGCCTTTCGCAAGATATTTTTGGCCCCATATTCAATAATCTGAGTTCCCTTTTCATTTATTGGATTCACATAGTCTATCTGGAAGGTAAACTCTTCGTTTTTACTCGGATTCACGTTTTTCAACCTAGAAAAAATGGTCTCTAGGTTATTTTCTTCAAAAAGTGTGTTGGTAAAGGAGTTTTCCCGGTTATTTTTGGAATACAAGGTTAGGAAACTCAATTCCTTACCTTTCTTCTCAAAGGTCTTCGTGTAGTTTAAGCTTACATCCACCGAATTGGAGTTATCCAATGTGTTGCTTTCTCGATTTTGCTGGGCACGCAACACGTTGTTCAATGAATTCTGCGTAAGGAAATTGTACTGCCAGTTTTCGGAATTTCGAATACCGAAATTAACTGCTCCAGTAATGAAATTTTTGTCATCAATTTCATAGTCGACTCCAAAATTGTAGCGCCCGAAAATTTCGCTACGTTCGGTATCTGCAGACTGTTGAGAGGTAGAAACACTTCCATTGGCCAGGTTGGTCACTTGCTTGTTTTCGAAGCTTCCCAAAATATTGTATCCAGAGCGTCCAAATCCACCCAAGGAAAAACCCATTTTACCTTTTCGTGCTGAACCTTGAAGTCCCAAGTTGGAGCCTCTCCAACCTGCCGCAGAATTGAGATTTAGTGTCATTCCTTGCAGGTTATTTTTCTTGGTGACGATGTTGATCACGCCTGAGGTACCTTCCGCATCAAATCGTGCTGAAGGCGATGTGATGACCTCCACGGCCTTAATTTCGTCTGCAGGGATTTGTCTTAACGCATCTGCAATGGAAGAAGCTGCTATGGCCGAAGGACGGTTATCAATCAATACAAGAATATTGGAGCTCCCGCGCATGGATACGTTGCCATTCAGATCCACGGATAGCATGGGCACTCGACGAAGTACATCCGTAGCATCACCTCCCGCAGTAGTCCGGTCATTTTCGGCTTTATAGATCGTGCGGTCAACCCGCTCTTCGATCAGTTCACGTTGCCCTTGAACAGTGATTTCTTGAAGCTCTACCCCCTCATCGGATAGGCCGATTTCCCCCAAATTGAGGTCCGACTCCAAAGAGTTGATTGTAATGGAACGCTTGACTGTCTCGTAGCCTAGGAAGGATAGTTGGAGTTCATAGGCACCTAGAGCAAATCCGGTAATGTAAAACACCCCGTTTCCGTCTGCCACTGCACCAGCTACGGAAACATCTGATCCCGCTTTGTAAAGCGCTGCAGTGGCATAGCCTACTGGGATACCCGTTTTGAGGTCTTTGGCTACTCCGAGGATCCGGGTAGGTTCTTTCTTTACTTCCGTTTGCTGGGCTTGGACCCAACTCAGGGAAAGTAACTGAAAAAATAAAAGGAGGAATGTTGTTTTTTTCATGGTTTAGTTTTCAAAAAAGACTTTTTAGTCTTTCTATAGACCACAAAAATGGGGGGATTGTTTGACCTACTCAAATTCGATAGACCAGAACAAGCCCCATGTCGACCAAATCCCCAAAACAAAAGACTAAGAATTTAACCTCGCCAATAATCGGGTTGATGTGCCAATTCCTCCTTTTGGTGGAGAAGAATTGGGTATTGGTAGATTCGATTGGGAGGCAGAAAAGAAAATACCTTAGTTTCACTCTTGAATATCAAGCCTATGTTCTCAATTACGCGAAAAAGAAAGCTTTCCATTTTAGTTCATCTCCTCGGATGGATTATGCTTTGTGTGGTCTTACTCATATTATCTCCACTCTCTTGGCGGATGGGAGAATTAGAACTGCCCGTTCAGTTCTGGTGGAAACAAATTTACTTGGTAGGGCTGCTCATCTCGATATTTTACTTGAATGCCTGGGGTATCGTTCCCAAATTTTTACTCAAGGGAAAAAACTACTCATACTTACTCGTAATTCTTCTTGGCGCAGTGCTTTTTTATGGACTCATCGTTTATTTCGAACAATTTATCCACTATGGACAAAAAATGCATGAGCTTTTCAATCCAGAAAAGCCCTATCTCGCCAACAAGCGCTGGGTGCCTGGAGATGTGTTTCAAATGCTCCTGTATGTAATCTCCATTGGTCTAAGTACCTCAGTAGCTTTGGTAGAAAAATGGCAAAAAGACGAGGCTTTGCGTGGAGAACTGGAAAGACAGCGCATCAATACGGAACTATCCTACCTGAAGGCGCAGATTAATCCACATTTCTTTTTCAATACGCTGAATAATATATATTCCTTGACCACCCTAGACGTGAGTAAGGCGCAAGAAGCTTTATTGAAGCTTTCTCGAATGATGCGGTACGTGCTCTATGAAAATCAGAAAGACACCACCCTGCTCAGCAAGGAGGTAAAATTTATTGAAGACTACCTAGAATTAATGAAAATGCGCCTTTCACAGAAAGTCCATCTTCTGGTGAAACTGGAAGAGCCCAAGGAAGATTTGGTCATCGCTCCCATGCTTTTTCTCCCTTTTCTAGAAAATTGTTTCAAGCATGGGGTGAGCTCTCAACAGGAATCTGAGATCAGTATCAGTTTGGAAGTAATGGGCGACACCGTATTTTTTGAAACAAAAAATTCAATTTTTCCAATCCAACCCGATAGTCCCGAAGCACATGAAAATGGGATAGGACTGGTCAATACCCAACGAAGATTAAATTTGCTCTATCCAGAAAAACACCGCCTCAAATTGGGAAAAGATGAAAATTCTGAGCAATATGAAGTACATCTGACCATCAATCTGGCATGAAGATCTCTTGTATAGCCATTGACGACGAGCCATTGGCTCTTGATTTACTCTGCAAATTCATCCAACAAACTACCTTTTTGGAGCTTGAGGGCAAGTTTTCCAATGCGATTGAAGCCTTGGGCTACATCAACCAGTACGAAGTAAATCTGATATTTATGGATATCCAAATGCCAGATCTCTCAGGAATGGAACTTGCCAGAATTCTAGATGGGAAGAAAAATTCGGTACAAACCCGAGTGATATTTTGTACCGCCTATCATCAATTTGCCTTAGAAGGATACAAGGTAGAGGCTCTGGACTACCTGCTCAAACCTTACAGTTATGAAGATTTTTTGGCTGCCGCGACCAAAGCGTATCAGTACTTTGGTCGAATTGGGACACTTAATCAGCTTAGTCCTACAATAAACCAAGTTCCAACTACGGATTATATTTTTTTAAAAGTAGAATACCAATTGGTCAAAGTAGTGCTCAAGGATATCACCTACATCGAAGCTTACAAAGATTATGTAAAGGTGCATTTGAAATCCAAAAACCACCCTTTACTCTCACTTACTTCGATGAAAAACATGGAAGAACTGCTTCCCAAAGATCAATTTATGCGGGTACATCGTTCCTTTATCATTTCCTTGGACCATATCGATTCCATCTCCAAGAATATGATCCACATTGGAACCCAACAAATCACTGTTGGCGACCTATACAAGGATCAATTTACAGAATTTGTCAGCCGCTGGTCTAATTAAATTATAGCGATTAAAGCAAATCTTCCAGCTTTCCTAGACCTTCCCGCAAGCAAATTACCTCCTCTCCCGTACAATCCAAAATCGTGGAAGGAATTGCCGCCCCGTATCCCCCATCGATGATCAAATCCACCTCTTGCTGGTACTTTTCAAAAATCAATTCCGGATCGGTACTGTATTCAATCGGGTCTTCCTCTCCTTGAAACAAGGAGGTGGATAAAATAGGATGACCTAACAAGTCCACGATTGCCCGAGGCACCCCATGGTCAGGCACACGAATTCCTACAGTCTTTTTGTGACTATGCAGGATTTTCGGAACCTGGGAACTTGCCTCCAAAATGAAGGTAAAAGGCCCGGGAAGTCCTTTTTTCATCATCTTGAAAATGGGCTTTGAGATTACTCGGGTATATTGAGCCAAGTGGCTGAGGTCCGCGCAGACGATGGAAAAATTATGTTTTTTAGGATTGATACCCTTGATTCTACAGATTTTTTCCACGGCCCGGGATTGATTGATGTCGCAACCGAGTCCATAAACCGTATCGGTAGGATAAATGATTACTCCCCCGTCTCGGAGTACTTCCACCACCTGCTTGATTCGCCGTGGATCCGGATTTTCTTCATACAATCGAATAAATTCTGCCATGGTCAATTTATCGCTAGGAAATCTTCCCAGTTGCTCTCCAACTCATGGACAATTGGGATATCTGCAGGTGCCCAGTTCAAAAATACCAGGTCTTCTTTATTCAACCACTGACTTTGAGCATGTTCTGTAAGTTTCATGTTACCTCCTTGCCAACTTCCAAGAAATGGAATTAATTGAATCAACTTGGTTGGATAAGCATGTAAGACTGGAGTTAACGCTCTACAAATCCGAATATCAATCGACAATTCTTCCCTGATTTCGCGAATCAAACTGTTTTCTGGACTTTCGCCTGCTTCTACTTTTCCTCCGGGAAATTCCCAGTAACCAGCCAAATCCATGGCAGTACCACGCTGTGTAGCCAGAATTTTTTCCTGATGAAAAAGTAGGAGACAAGTCACTTGGATGGGGTTCATGGCACTCTTAAATGAGATAGGGGTGTTGATTGAACTATTATTAAGTCCAAAGTAAACCATAAAAATGCCACTTTAAATCGAGAATTAACGCTTAACATCCATCCAAATCGACTCAGAATTGGTATACCCGCCAGAGAGGATGATCGCTATGCGATTATTTTCTATTTTTGTTGCTATGCAAATCGAGAAGCGTAAAAAAATAATCCTAGTCCTCCTGATTTCAGGCTCAGTATTGGCCATTTCCATGACCTTTTACTTTTACCAGGTATTCCTAAGCCCCAATACCTTGCAGGACAAACAGGAAGTTTACCAACTGAAGATCCCTTCGGGTTCAGTATATGCACAGGTAGCCGATCAACTGTACGAGGAAAAGGTCATCAACGATGCATTAAGCTTTAGTTTTGTATCCAAACTTCTGGGTTACCAAGATGCAGTAAAACCTGGCTTGTACCAAGTAGATCCCGGCATGAGTAACCTAGACTTGGTACGCATGCTGCGGTCCGGAAGGCAGGTGCCTGTTCAAGTTACCTTCAATACCATCCGAACCAAGGAGGAACTTGCTGAAAAAATTACGGCAAACCTCGAAGTAAGCGAAGCACAGTTTTTGGCGCTACTTCAAGATTCGGTGTATATCCGCAGTTTTGATATGGAGGAAGAAACTGTCCTGAGTTTATTTATTCCAAATACCTACGAATTTTGGTGGAATACAAATGCCGAGGAACTTTTTGAGCGCATGCATCAAGAGTATCAGAAGTTTTGGACCGAAGAGCGAAAACGAAAAGCTGCTGCCTTGGGATTGAGTCAAAAAGAAGTGAGTACGCTAGCCTCCATCGTGCAGGCAGAAAGCCAAAAATCCGATGAACGCCCACGAATCGCAGGGGTGTACCTGAACCGACTTCGTACCCGAATGCCACTCCAGGCAGATCCTACCTTAGTTTTTGCAGCGGGGGACTTTAGCATTAAGCGACTCACTGCCAAACAAATGGCCATTGACAGCCCTTACAACACCTACAAATACGCTGGGCTACCTCCTGGACCCATCAACCTTCCGGACATTAATTCCTTGGATGCGGTGCTGAATGCGGAATCCCACAAGTACCTTTATTTTTGCGCCAAGGAGGATTTTTCCGGTTACCATTCTTTTGCGGTGAATTACAGCGAACATCTTGCTAACGCCAGACGCTATCAAAGGGCTTTGAACTCTGCTAATATTTACTAATATGTTCAAAGCCAAAACACAGATCCGGGTACGCTACGCCGAAACAGACCAGATGGGGTATGTGTATTACGGTAATTATGCCATTTATTTCGAAGTGGCACGCGTAGAAGCCTTGCGGGCTGTTGGATTTTCCTACCGGGAAATGGAGAAAAGCGGGATTTTAATGCCTGTGCTAGAAAGCCACATTAGTTACCTCAAACCAGGTAAATACGATGACTTGCTTACCATTCAAACGGTAATTCCAGAAATTCCAGGTGTAAAAATTCGATTTGAATACCAAGTAAGCAATGAGGCTGGAGAACAAATCGCTCGGGGCTGGACGACTTTAGCCTTTCTTAGAAAGGAAAATCACCAACCCACGCGGCCACCAAAGGATTTATTGGAACTTTTGGGTCCTTATTTTAACTAAGTCAAGCAATTGTGCTCAAAGAACGGATTTTAAAATGGCGAATTCGACTGCAACTCAAGGCAAGAACCTTGAAGAAAATTCACTTTGGGAGCAAGAATAAAAACCTGTACGATGTCATCCGAATTTTTATTCAGCAATTAAAAAAAGACGATATCAACGAAAGGGCTGGCTCAATGGCCTTCAGTTACACCATAGCCTTATTTCCTCTACTTTTATTTTTGCTCAATCTGATCCCCTATTTGCAGGATTTTTTCCCAATGGTGACGACAAGCAATATCCTAACTTTTGTGCAAGGAATTATGCCTGTAGATGTGTATGAAACTATTGCCTCCACCTTGTTGGATATTGTTTCCAAGCCTCGTCAAAGTTTACTTTCCTTGGGATTTTTCTTTGCACTTTTTGCCTCTACACAAGGAGTAGTCTCTATGATGAATTCCTTCAATGCGGTGTACAAAACCAAGGAAAGTCGAGGCTGGCTTGCGAGCCGAAGCATTGCCATTGCTATTGTACTCGTCTTGGTCTTGACTGTCATCGCTGCAAGCTCTGTGATGATTATTGGCAGTTTCTGGATTACTGAATTGAAGGAAACCAACCTATTTACAAGTGGATTTGTGATTTTTCTGTTCAATACACTCAAATTCCTGATTCTTTTGGCTGTGTTTTACCTGACCTCAGCATTTATATTTCGTTTTGCTCCTGCCATTCATGACAAATGGCATTTTTTCTCCACAGGGGCTCAACTTGCAGGATTTTTAATTACAATTTCCTTTTACGGTTTTATTTTTTACTTGGAAAATTTTGCCAGTTACAACAAGCTATACGGCTCCATCGGCACCATCATCGCATTAATGCTATGGCTTTACCTAACTTCTGTCATTGTGCTAGTATGCTTCGAAGTGAATGTGAGTTTTGACTTGGCCGAGGAAAAGCAGCGGGCTCGGGAAAATCTTAAAAAGTTATTGGTCAAACCAAGTGGGAAAGAATGAACTCACATAGTTAGCCGAAATGCAATGGATTAACGGATTTTCAATAAAACTGATTCAGAAAAATTCAAACTCATAAATACCATTGAATTAGCATCTTTGAAAAATAAACTCAAAAAAATCAAGTACTTACGATAAAAACCAGGAAAGGTGTTGGCATAACTCCTTCAATCCCCTATTTTTGCACACTCGATGACCTATCGACTCGCTTAGAGGAGTGGCAGAGTGGTCGATCGCGGCGGTCTTGAAAACCGTTGTACCGTGAGGTACCGGGGGTTCGAATCCCTCCTCCTCTGCAATTAAAGCCTTTTCGAATTTCCGAAAAGGCTTTTTTTATTCAGGTTGATCGAAATCTTTGATTTTTTAGGCCGCTATTTGAATCAAATAGCTTCACCTTTTTTCACAAAATCAACTGAATAGAAAATAATTTGAAATAAAATTAGGTATAATCCCTATTTTTCAAAATTAAGTGATTAGCGGTCTTGCTAAACACAAATTTAATTCGAACCTTACCTATGAATGAGGATAGGTAAGACAGGTATTCTTTATTCCTTGATTTGCCTACCCTAGCCAAGAAAAAAAAATCGCAATCTGGTTGAAGCGATGTATTCAGTAAGATTGTGCAATTATAAAATTAAAAGCAATTAACACCCACCAACATGAATAGACTTGCACTAGTATTTGTTTTATTTGCGATGACCGTTTTCTTCGGTCTCTCCGTAACTGTCGTACAAATCGTAACGGACAGTTTTTTCTTTCCTTTTGATTCGGGAGAGTCTTTTGATTCAGGGGAATCTTATGATTCTGAAGATTACTTTGATTCCGAGGAGTATTTAGATACCGAAAGTGGGGCTGACTACGAAGTGAGTGAAAGTGAAGAAGAAGCCATTCTCGATGCGGCAGACTTATCGGGCTTCACCTGGACCTGCGGAGACGGAACAGTGATCGATGGCACTTGGACCAATGATGGGGAATGCGATTGCAACGACTGTACTGATGAATCAGTTTATGTCTGTCCAAGTGGACAACTTATCGCAAAAGCCTATGTAAACGATGGGGAATGCGATTGTGAAGATTCTTGTGACGATGAAGCCTGATGGAGGCCAACCGAATCTGCATTTACAGATATAAAAATTTTCTACAAGTCCTCTCCCAAAAAATATCATTTATAAATCCTTAAACTAACCATTCGATGATTGGATTATTTATTATCTACTTCGCAGTAATTGCATTACTCATTGCTTCCATGTGGGGAGTATTCGCCAAAGCAGGCAAGCCAGGATGGGCTGCCTTAATTCCAATTTACAACCTCATAATCTTGTTAGAAATAGTGGGCAAACCTTGGTGGTGGCTATTCCTGATGGTGATTCCAGTATTAAATATCATCTTTTCCGTATGGACTTATAATCTCTTATCCAAGAGCTTTGGGAAATCAGAAGGATTTACAGTTGGGCTAATACTACTTAGTTTTATCTTCATGCCCATTTTAGCCTTTGGAGATGCAGAATATCAGGGTCCTGCGGGAAGCTAAACCATAAGGAACCAAACGTTCAAAAAAAAATGCTTCAGAGAACTGAAGTATTTTTTTTACGCCTATTCCTTTAAAAAAACTAGGTACCCTCTACCCCACCCGAGACTCGGAATACAAATCATAGGCAGCGACCAATACTTGTTGGGCGGGCGAAGTGCCGTATTTTTCATAGGACATCAGGTCGCCGCGGTTTTCTACATACATAGGCAAGTATTCCTGCTCCAACTCATCCCAAATAATTAGCAGGTAAGCATAGGCAATCTTGCTGGAACGACCCTGTTCCAGCCAGGCCATAAATTGAGCTTCATTTAGAGGCTTGGGGTATTCTGAACTGTTGAACATCGGGAAAAGTAGAGGTGAATACTAAAAGTGAATTTAGGATCAACTGAACGGTATTTTAGGATTTAGTGGACTACCCTTTTCGAACCTGAGGAATGACTTCTTCCCCAATTAAGGCAATGGTCTCAGTCAACTGCTGGTGGCTAAGCCCAGCATTGTCTAGCTGAAAGGTAAACCGATCTATCCCTCCTAAAGAGGCGCTGTGACGGAGTATTTTTTCCGCTACCTCATCCGCA
>JBANGF010000223.1:0-2612 GCA_037975655.1 Bacteroidota bacterium
TAGAGGTAGTACCTGGTACTTTGCTAGACCAGGTAAAAGAGAAGTTTGAATTGGAAAACAACTACCAGGCTTACCAGATGATACGATTTGGAGCAAAGGACAAGTCCATCTCCGAAGCGAAACGGAATTGGCTCGCCCAAGTCTTGGGAGAAAGTGGATTTAATCTGGAGGAAGCCCAACTCGAAGAAACTAAGATTCGGTACAAAAAAATTACCGAACTGGTGACTAAATCCTTGACTAAAAAATCGGCACCAAAAGCTAAGTCAACGATCGATAAAGTGGTATTACATCCTTTCTGGGGCTATGTCATTTTTATCGGAGTACTCCTATTGATCTTCCAAACCCTCTTTTCTTGGGCCTCTTATCCCATGGATTGGATTGATGGCTTTTTTGCAGATATCAGTGGTCGTGTTTTGGCCACAATGCCAGATGGCCCCCTCACCCGTCTCTTAGCAGAAGGGGTTATACCTGGTATAGGTGGTGTAGTCATCTTTATTCCTCAAATCGCACTACTGTTTGGCTTCCTAGCCATTTTGGAAGATACGGGATACATGTCTCGAGTGGTATTCCTGTTGGATCGTTGGATGCGTCCCTTTGGCCTGCATGGCAAAAGCATCGTTCCCTTAGTTTCGGGAGTAGCCTGTGCCATTCCAGGCGTCATGGCCGCTCGAAACATTTCGAATTGGAAAGAAAAAATGATTACCATCCTGGTCACTCCACTGATGAGTTGCTCCGCTAGACTACCGGTATACATCATTTTAATAGGCTTGAGCGTACCTCAGGATACGGTATTTGGCTTTATCAACCTCCAAGCGTTTGCGCTCCTTAGTTTATACCTTCTCGGTGTTCTTGGAGTTTTAGGGACCGCATTTTTGCTCAAAGTCATCCTCAAAACAGATGAAAAAAGTTTCCTAATGACCGAACTTCCTTCCTACCGAATTCCACGTTGGAAAGACGTGGGCATCACGATGGTAGAGAAGTCAAAAACTTTCGTTTTTGAGGCAGGGAAAGTGATTTTGGCGATATCCATTGTGCTATGGGTCTTGGCATCTTATGGGCCTCCTACCAGGATGGATGAGATTCGTCAGCAGGGAATTGCCCAGCAGGAACAGGCAACTACTCCTGAGCAGGTAGCTTTAATCGAGGCAGAAACCAGTGCTAAGTTATTGGAAAACTCATTTATCGGAATCATGGGCAGGGCCATTGAACCAGTAATCCAACCACTGGGCTACGATTGGAAAATAGGAATTGCGCTCATTACTTCCTTTGCAGCACGTGAGGTGTTTATCTCTACCATAGCCACGATCTACAGCATCGGAGGGGATCTTGAAGACGAACTGACTATCCGAGAAAAACTCGCCAGCCAGGTCAATGCTTCTACAGGAGAAAAGACATTTACTCCTGCCACTTCCTACTCCTTGCTGGTCTTCTACGTCTTTGCCATGCAATGCATGAGTACCTTGGCGGTAGTCAAACGAGAAACAAAAGGCTGGAAATGGCCTATAATTCAAACGGTCTACATGAGTGCTTTAGCTTACCTTATGGCCTGGATCACCTACCAAATTTTTAGTTAACATGTGGCAGCAACTCCTCGTCATACTTGCCGTGATTGGGGCTAGCTACTACCTCCTCCGGAAATTTTTCCAAAAACCAAAGGGAGGGGCTACCTGCGACAAATGTGCCAAGTCCTAAAGTCTGTCAGGGGTACATGGAATTCCCAAATATTTTCATGAAGTTTGGCTTATGCGAAAAATAGCCTTCCAAAGCATACAAACTACCATTTTTTCCTATATAGGCGTGGTACTGGGCTATATCAATGTCCTTTGGCTGTATCCTTACGCCTTGGATACGACCCAATTGGGGACATTTCGCACCATCCAAGACTTAGGCTTGCTGCTGGTACCCTTTGCACAATTGGGTTTAGGCCATGGAATCACACGCTATTTCCCCAAGCTCGAGCGAAATCAAGGTGCTTTACTCACTTTCAGTTTGCTCTTTTCATTTCTAGGATTTGGCATAGTAGCACTTTTGTTTTTTGGATTTAAGCAACAAGTCATTTCCCTATTTGCCTCCAATTCTCCGGAGGTAATCAATTTTCTGGGCATTGTCTTGTTTATTGCGCTGTTCTCGGTATGGAATAGTGTCCTCGATGCATTTGCCCGTTCCTTTGTCAAAGTAGGCATCCCTACCTTCTTTAGGGAAGTATTCCTTCGTCTGCTCACCTCCATTTTGGTAGCCTTGTATTTGCTCAAATGGATCAATTTTGACCAAGTCATGCAAGGATTGGTGGGCGTATATGGTCTATCCATGCTTGGGGTCGCCTTTTATATGGTTTGGCTAGGCGTGTTTAAATTCGATTTTTCTTGGAGTCAGTTTCCAAGTGGATTCAAAAGTTCGCTTCTCAAATACAGTTTGCTCACCTTTTTAGCCACAGCAGCATCTACCTTGATCCTGAAAATTGACTCAGTCATGATCAGTTCCATGCTGAGTTTGGAGGCCAATGCGATCTATTCCATTGCTTTTTACATGGCCTTGGTCATTGAACTACCGAGAAGAGCGATCTCCCAAGTGGCCATGCCCTTGATTGCAGCCCATTTTGCGCAGCAGCGGCT
>JBANGF010000266.1:0-5707 GCA_037975655.1 Bacteroidota bacterium
CCTTGGAGCAAGTGCTTTCCGAACAGGAAGTCAAGGCATCTCGTGATAAAAGCTGGGAGCGTGACCTCCGCAAGTTCCAAAGTCTTTTTTTAGGAATTGATGAAGCTGCTGCACAAACTAGCATCCTCAATCCCTGGGTAATTGATTTTCCGGAAGTCACTGAAAAAGGAAGTTTTGTCGCGCGCGCAGAGCAGCCCATCGAACTTGAAAACCGCTACTTAGGTTACAAAATTACCTTCAATCTTAAAGAATTCGTAGATGCCCCCACTGCCTACCGCATCGTAGGTGCAGCTCGATTTGAGTTGCTGCCTACGGATTCTGAGGCTGAGCAAGCCCTCTGGGAAAAGAACCGAGCAGAGATCTACCGCCGTTCGCCGATGAACCTTTTTCGTTCCATCCTCAAAGGAACCTACGAGCGGGAAGGCTTTTACCTCTATGGGGATAAGGCGGGTGGTTCGGCAAGCATGAATATCCGAACGGATATCTTTGCCAACGAACTGGGTAAGTCCGTGGTGCCTTACAAAGCCAATCCATTTGTGATTCCAAGCAGCCCGGCAGGAGACTACCTACTTCAGCTCAAGGGACGCATCGAAATCCACTACCAAAAGGGCTTTGCACAAGCCAATACCTACCGAGACGCTCCTTACCCCATCTCCTGGCTGGAGGTGAAAAATGGGCAGGTTCGTGTGCGAGAAAATGGTTCGATCCTGAACCCCGAAGATCTGGTCTTTTCCGGGGATATGGACCGCAAGCGAATTTCTAATTTGCTTCCCTTGGACTACAATGCCGAGAAAGCTCTGCTGCTCCAGGACCTATCCAAAACAGCCAAAAACTTACAAGAGAAGGTTTACCTACATACCGACAAACCCTACTACTACGCAGGGGATTCCCTTTTCTTCAAAGGCTATTTTGCCTACGGTAATCCCTACCTGCGCGATGTACTGAGTAAGGTGCTCCATCTAGAACTCATCTCCGAGGAGCGAGATATTCTTTTGTCCAAAAAATACCCCATACGAGACGGTATAGTGGTAGGAGATCTGTTGCTTCCCGACTCTTTGGATGGGGAGCGCTACTACCTGAGAGCCTATACCAATTGGATGCGGAACTACGGTCCCAACCAGTATTTTATGCAGGCCCTTCCTGTCTTGAATCCCTACAAGCGGATTGTGGCTGCGGAAGGGATTAGCCAATGGACCAATCAAGGGGTAAGCCTCCAATCGGATAAATCGAATTTTGGTTCTAGAGAAGAGGTAAACCTACGGCTACAATTGAGTGATCCAAAAGGCCGTCCAGTCCCTGCCACACTATCCGT
The DNA here is from genome assembly GCA_037975655.1 of Bacteroidota bacterium. GTDB lineage: Bacteria > Bacteroidota > Bacteroidia > Cytophagales > Cyclobacteriaceae > Algoriphagus. Next base: position 1,313 of record JBANGF010000266.1, read on the forward strand.
GAGTGTTTGGGATGCGGAGCAACTGGTACCGATTCGCCAGGATAAGGATATTCAAGCCAGTCTGCAACTGAGTTCCATTCCAGAGGAATTGGGTACAGATCGATTTTCCTATCCCATCGAAACTAACATTTCCGTTACTGGGAAGGTAACTGATGCCAAAGGGAATGGGGTAAGCGCCGATGTGACCGCAATTGTCAACGATTTTCAGGGAATGATAGACCTCAGCTCCAATGCTACCGGGGATTTTGCTTTGGAGAATATGGAGTTTTATGGATCCATGCGCTTGGGCCTGTTGGCTGTTGATAAAAAAGGTAGACCGCTCAATGTACAACTCCAAGAGCCACTCAAAGCACCGGTGGTTTTGCCTGTTGCACCCTATTTTCCAAAAGTCACCACCCTCGCCACACCCGCCAAAGTTCCAGATCCTGAGCAAGCCAATCCAGAAGCCAAAGAGGAAAAGGTGCAGCAAAAAGCGATCTATGGCAATCCAGATTTCATCATCGAAGGAGAAAAATTAACCAAGACGGGAAGCGCTACTGACCTGGTGAATAGTTTGGTGGGCAACATCCCAGGCGCCCAAGTGACCCTAGTTGGAGGAACTGGACAACAAACTATCCGACTTCGTGGAGGAGCAGTTTCGGCTTTTGGTTCGATGGAACCCGTCGTCATGGTGGATGGGGTAGTGCTCGTAGGTGGAGGAATGTCCACTGCTGCGGATAATTTGCGCACCATCAATCCCTTCGATATCGATCGGGTAGAGGTGGTCACCCGAATGGTGCCCATGCTTGGAGATCAAGGCAAAAATGGGGTCATTGCGGTCTACCTCAAAGATAATCTAGCAGAAGGCGAAGAAGCCCTCCTCAAAGCACAAGGTATGGTAAGCTACACCTTGGAGGGATTTCAAGTACCGAGCAACTTTACCCCACGAACCTACGGTGCAGGAAGCCCTGCGGGAGATAAGGACGATCGACAGACCTTGTATTGGAACCCTTACCTGGTTACCAACGAAAAAGGAGAACTCTCGCTATCCTTTTTTTCCAATGACCTAGGGAGTGCAGTGGTCATCGAAGTTCGGGGCTTGACGGTGGAAGGAAATCCAATTCAGGGTACCTTTGTGCTAAATAAAAAACAGCAATAACAAAAAAATATGAACGATTCGGCTGTGGTTAAAAAGCTGTTACTCCTAGTCATGGTTCTCTTGCCCGGTTTGTCTTGGGCTCAGCTGAGCTTGGGCATTCGTGGAGGGCTCACGACGAGTTCCTACAGCTACCAAGCCACTGCCGGTACTCGGGTCAAAAAAGTAGACGGAATTGCTGCCCCTACCTTTGCATTAGTGCTGGAGTATTTTGATTCCAAAAATGCAGGCGTAGAGCTCAATGTGCAGCAGCTGACCCTAGGCTTCGCCCAAGTCAATGATGGAGGCAAGGTCAATCAATCCGAGTTTACCTACCTTAAAATCCCGGTGCTGGCCAGTATTTTTGCGGGACGTTCCGGTCGATTTCAAATCAAATTTGGTCCCCACTTCGGGGTGCTGAGACAGGCCGAGGACATCACAAGGGAGTTCTCCGGTGCCACCCCAAAAGAGCTTCCTACCTTTGGACAGCTTGCAGATACACCAAACAAGCGAATGTATGGTTTGACTGGGGGAGCGGGAATTTCCAAACTCTTTGGCAAGTCCACCTTGTCTGCCGAGGCACGCTTTGCCTACGACTTTACCAATCCAGAGTCCCAGGATCGAATTTTTGACATGAGTTCGACCAACCTGGAATTTACATTGGCCTATTTATTTAGGATCAAAGAGCGCAAGCAAAAAACTCCTTGAGGGAAGCTTTGGCAAGCTTAACCTGAGTCGATACCTTTATAGACAATTCTTTTCGATGTACCCATGAAAATCCAGGTAATCAACGGTCCCAATCTCAATTTGCTCGGCAAGCGAGAGCCCGAAGTGTATGGCAGTGAATCTTTTGAAAGCTATTTTGTGCAGCTTCAGGCCCAGTTTCCAGGAGTAGAATTTTTCTACTTCCAAAGCAATGTGGAAGGGGAACTAATCAATAAGATCCAGGAGGTAGGCTTTTCTGTAGATGGCATTATCTTGAATGCAGGAGGCTATACGCATACCTCGGTAGCCCTTTCCGATGCAGTAGCCGCAGTCACCACACCTACGGTGGAGGTGCACATTTCCAATTTGTACAAGCGTGAAGAGTTTCGCCACAAGAGCATTCTTTCCAAATCCTGTGTGGGCATGATTGCTGGCCTAGGATTAACTGGCTATGCGCTGGCAGTACAATATTTTCTAACTACAGCAAGCCGATGATCACTTTTGCTCCAGGACCTTCCAAGGTGTACGACGCAGTCCCGCAGTACCTTCAAGATGCCTATGCACAAGGGATCCTGAGTGCCAACCACCGCAGTGCGGTGTTTATGAATTTGTATCGGCAAACTGAGCAGCTTTTCCGAGAGAAGTTGCAGGTACCGGCTGACTTTACCTTGCTATTCACCTCTTCGGCTACAGAAAGCTGGGAGATTATCTCTCAGTCCCTTGTAGAACAGTCCAGTTATCACTTGTATTCGGGTTCTTTTGGTAAAAAATGGTTGGAGTACGCGCAGTACATTCTTCCTCCCACCCAAGGACAGAAACTTGGGGCGAATGAATCCATTCCAGTGGATCAATTGCAAATTGGACCTGAGGTTGATCTGATTGCGGTGACGCAAAATGAAACAGCCAATGCCTCTCAAGTACCCATGTCGGTGCTTAAAGCACTGGCAGCGCGCTATCCTGAAAAAATGATCGCTGTAGATACCACCTCTTCCATGGGGGGGATCGCCTTAGATTTTTCCTTGGCAGATGTCTGGTATGCATCCGTACAGAAATGCTTTGGCTTGCCAGCAGGCTTGGGCATTCTTTTACTTTCGGGTAAGGCCAAAGAAAAAGTGGCTCGAAAGGGAGAGCGGGGAAGATACAACAGCCTTAGCTTTATGTTGGAAAATGCAGCGAGTTACCAGACCCATTACACGCCAAACGTGCTGGGCATTTACTTGCTATTCCGTGTTCTTCAAGACCTAGATCCCATCGCTCAAGTGGATGCACGGCTTCGTAAGCGAATGGAAATCTTAGAGCAAACCATCTCCCAATCGGCAGCTTTCCAACTTTTGGTAGACAATCCTGCCACACGAAGTACTACCGTAGCTGCTATTTCTGGGGAGGAGCAAGCGATCGTTGCCATCAAAAAGGCTGCTGAAACAGAAGGCATGCAGCTAGGGGGAGGCTATGGACCACTCAAAGCAAGCAGTTTTCGCATTGCCAACTTTCCAGCAATCACTGATGTCGAGTTTATCCGCTTGGTCGATTTCTTAAATCGTTACTAACCCGTTAAATTTCTATTGAACATAAAAAAGCCCTGTATGGAACGGGGCTTTTTTTGTGGGTAGGGAATCTTTATTGCTTTTCGGCAGGGACAGAATCTGTCTCGACGCCATCCAAAACTTCTCCTTCCTTACTGGCTATGACAGCAGCGACCACTACGTCTCCAGTGATGTTGACTACTGTCCTAAACATGTCTAGAATCCGATCTGGTGCCATGATTAGGGCAATACCGGCTGCTGGAATACCGATGGCTTCGAGCACGACGATGAGCATGATCAAACCTGCGCCAGGCACGCCTGCAGAACCTACTGCAGCCAAAGTGGAGGTCAATACAATCATCACTTGCTGACCGAAGGTGAGTTCCATGCCCAATGCTTGAGCAATAAAAACTGCCGCCACACTTTGGTACAAGCTGGTGCCATTCATGTTGACTGTAGCGCCTAAAGGAAGTACGAAACTGGCAACGTTTTCAGACACCCCCAATTCCTCCTCGGTAAGTTTCATGGTCACTGGGAGAGTAGCATTACTTGAACTCGTAGAAAAGGCAAGCAATTGTGCGGGACGAATGGCTTTAAAGAAGTGGCCTACTGGTACCTTAGTCATGGTCTTTAGCAGCAGAGGGAAAACTACTAGCATCACCGTGAAAAGACCAGCTAAGACGATCAAGCTGTACTTGAGCAAAGCCAAAAGTAGCGTGAGGGCGGAATCGGGATCGTCACCAGCAATCTCTACAATCAAGGAAGCCATCAAAGCAAAAACACCATAGGGTGCAATGATCATGATGTAATTGACAATTTGGGTAATCACTTCATTGAATCCATCAAAGAAAGCCATGACTGGTTCGGCTTTTGATCTAGGAATCTGGAGCAGGGCGATGCCCGCTAGGATGGCAAAGAATACCACTTGCAGCATGGCTGCATTGTCTGTGGTTGCCAAAAAGAAGTTTTGGGGCACCATATCTACCAAGGGTTGCAATGGGCTTTGGTCTTGAAGTTGTGCCGCAGATTCTGCACGCTTGCCAGCATCTCCTT
>JBANGF010000274.1:0-11199 GCA_037975655.1 Bacteroidota bacterium
ATCGAAATGCTGGGAAACTGTGGCTCCTGCCCCATGTCTTCCATGACCCTCAAAGCTGGAGTGGAAGAAGCAATCTTGAGAGCAATTCCTGAAATCAAACGGGTAGAAGCAGTAAACCTAACCGTGGCTTGACCATACACCCAATGAAAAACCAAAAGCAACTTATTTGGCTCCCCAAGTTCCTATCGGGGCTATTTTTTATGTTTTCCCTAACCGCTTTTGGTCAAGGAATTACTCTTCAGGAATTCCAAAGTGGAGGCCAGAGCCACCCAGGTGCTGGTCACAATGAAAAATGTGGACATGTCCTTCTCGAACTTCAACAAGAAAAGGAGTTAGGTGTATTTGGATCCAAACCCTTTTTTGAGGATTGGATCACCAAAAAGATTGTTGAAAAAAATAGCAAGCCGCAGATCATGAAGGTTCAAGCTGAGCCGCGCGTGATTCCAGTGGTAGTACACGTCATACATAACGGGACAGCCGTAGGTGTAGAAACCAATATTTCGGATGCACAGATTCTTCAGCAGATCCGTGTACTGAATGAAGATTTTAGAAGAAAAAATGCAGATGCTATTCGCACCCCCGAGGAATTTCTTCCAGTAGCAGCAGATGCCAACATTGAATTTGTGCTCGCCAAACAGGACCCAAATGGACTACCTACTAATGGAATTGTCCGGAAACAGGGACCTAAAACCATTTATGGACCAGAAGATGCAACTTTAATCGGTCAGACTTCCCAATGGAACCCTGAAGAATACTTGAATATGTGGGTCGTGCCTTTAGTGGATCCTTACTTAGGCTTCGCAACCTTTCCCACCTCCAACTTGCCCGGACTTAATTTTGCGCCCGCCGCAGCCATTCGCGATGGAGTAACGGTGGATTACCAGTTTTTTGGTACTGGACCAGGAACAGCTGCCAATACCAATGGAAGAACTACTACCCATGAAGTAGGACACTACCTCGGCTTACGTCACATTTGGGGCGATGGGGGCTGTGAGGTAGATGATTTCGTCCTAGACACGCCAAATCAAGACAACCCCAACAATACCATTTGCAATGATAACCCAACTCGGATTTCTTGTGGCAACAATAACATGATCCAGAATTACATGGATTACACACCGGATCCATGCATGAACCTGTTTACCAAGGGCCAAGTAGAAAGATTTGATGTAGTGCTTGCCAATAGCCCTCGAAGAGCATCGTTGATTAATAGTCGTGGAACAAAAGATCCAGTTCTCGCGACTAGAGACGTGTCCTTGTTGAGAGTTATCACTCCTTTTGACGCCTTGTGCCAACCAAGCATCACCCCTCAGTTGGAAATTCAAAATAGAGGAAATGAATTGGTCTCTTCAGTAAGTATTGAATTTAGATGGAACGGAACCTTAATCGAAAGCAAGCAATTTTCAACCAATCTAAAATCATCAGAGAAAGCAGTAGTAAGCTTTACTGCCTTCGATACACAAGGATTGGAAAGTGAATTTTCCTTCACAATAGTTCAGGTAAATAACATAGATGATTTAGTTACTTCAAACAATACCCTAACTACCAAACCTGTCCAACAAGGACAGCTTACCCTTCCTTATTCCGTTTCTTTGACCACGCTTCCTTCTACTTGGATTATTGGAAACCCAGATCAGTCTTTGACTTGGGAGAAAACCAACCTAACCCTCGATGGAAACGCACAACCTGCCCTATTTATTCGCCACTATGAATATGAGGCACAGGGACAGCTCGACTACTTTGTTTCTCCGCAAATTGACCTAACCACGTATCCAAATGCACAATTGGTATTTGAAGTAGCACATGGTCCTTTCAATCAAGCAGGATTCCAAGATGAATTGCTGGTAGCCATCGCTCCGGAGTGCAGCACAGATTTTGATATCATCACTCCTCCTTACAAAAAGAGTGGCACAAGACTTCAAACATCAGATGCTACGGTTGAAGAATTTATTCCTACGAGCAACTCCCAATTCAGAACTGAACTGGTCAACTTGAGTAAATTCAAAGATTTGGGTAAAATCCGTTTGGCAATTGTGACTAAGAATGCTTTTGGTAACAATATTTACCTTCGAAATATTCGGGTAGTCCCCACAGAACAATTCAAGTATGACTTGAAGATTGAAGATGTGATTGCTCCAAGTCCTATCAGCGCGGGTACTAATGCACAGGAGATTGTACGGCTTACCAACACTGGGAACCTACCAATATCCAAATTCTTGTTTTCTAGAAATACCAATAATTCAGGAAACCGAGTTTTTGTGGGATCTGGTACATCCATCCCTCCTGGAGAATCCGTCAATGTTACCTTAGCCAAATCCACCACTACTGGAAAAAACAATTTGAGGTTTGGAGTTTCTGAACCGAATTTTGATCAGAACATTCCTGCATTGCCTCAAATCAACTGGTACAATATCGAAAATACGGCTAGACTTGAAGTGCCTTGGAGACAAAACTTTAATAGCAGTACCGACCTAGCTCCATGGCTTACCATCAATCCAGAAAGTGATCAGGCTGCATGGCAAGTGGCCGCAGTGACGGGAACAACAGGACCAAACAATGTGGCTCGAATTGAAGGTGCAACCAATGGAAACTCGTATTGGATAGGAACACCTTCTTTCGATTTGTCCGTAAGCCGCCAAGCCAGCGTTTTCTTTGATGTTGCTGCAGGAGCCGTAAATCCAGGGACGACCCTTTATTTACTCGCAAGCACTAATCAAGGAGAAACATACAAAGTAGTTTGGTCAGAAGCAGGAACAGCTCTTTCGACGGTAAGCACCGGCAATGCCAATCCAGCCACAGCAGGGAATTACGAACGAAAGTATGTCAACCTTACTGACTATGCTGGAGAAGGTAAAAAAGACATTCGTTTAGCCTTTGCATTGGATGTGATAGGTACGCAGAATTCACCTGTTTACTTGGACAACTTGGAACTTTTCCTAAGTGCAAATCCAAATCCAGTCATTCCAGCGGAGCGTAATTCGATTATCTATCCAAACCCAGCCTCTGAATATGTCAATGTGGCCTTTAATCTTCCGAAAAGAGAAAATGTAACTATTCAGATCATTTCGTCTACTGGTGCCTTGGTGCGAGAACTCACCTTCCCAAATACTTTAAACCAGACTTATACGTTTAGTAGAGAAATGTTTACAGCAGGCCTTTATATTTTCAAAATCAATAGTTCAAGTTTACAAGAAATCAAGCGTGTACTGATTCAGTAATGAGAATTAAGCAGAATTTCAATCCCACGGCTCAATACTTTCTTCAATGGCGTCCGATTTGATGAATTTTGTAAACGAATTAAAGATGTCCATGCCTTGGTAGACACTATATTTACGCAATGGAATCACTCCTCCCACAACTGAAAAAAGTAGGGCTTCACCTACTCTTGATTGCAGGGATCTCAGTTACCCTTGGCTTTCTTTTTTTAAAGGTTTACCTCCCTTTCTATACCAATCATGGGGATACGGTATCTGTTCCAGATCTTTCAGGGATGTCTTACGAGGAAGCAGAAGATCTTTTAGAAAGTTCATCTCTTCAGTTTGAAATCTCCCCAGACTCAGGTTTTAGCGCGGAAAAAGATCCTTTGGCTATTTTAAAGCAAATCCCAGAAGCAAATGCGCTAGTCAAAAAAGATCGTAAAATTTACCTGACTCTCAATGCGCGGAATGCACCAATTTTGAAAATGCCTAGCCTGATCAACATGCCATTGAAAAATGTGCAAGAGATTCTAGCTAATATTGGGCTACTACGAGGAGATATCGTGTATGTGCCAGATATTGGAATCAATGTGGTTCTAGAGCAGCGCTACAAAGGCGCCCCTATCCGTGAGGGTGCAGCAATCCCAAAAGGATCTAAGATTGACCTAGTAGTTGGCGATGGCATGGGGAATCAATTACTTAGTGCACCAAATTTTATAGGCTTGGAAGAAGAAGAAGCCGAATTTTTGGTTTTAGGTTCTGGATTGCGGGTTGGTAGAAAAACCTACCATAGAACAGACTCCGTAGCACCAGGGAAAGTTTACCTGCAGAGTCCTTCCGTGGGTTCTGAGGTGAAAACCGGTGATTTGGTCGACCTATGGATTTCCAAAAACTGATACCTTGAAACCATTCTGGACACTTCAATTCCTGCTAATCCTCACTTTTTGGAGTCTAAGTGGACCTTGTAGTGCCCAATTTATCACCTTCGGACCTGCGCATCGAACTACTAGCATAGGCAATCCCACTTCTAGACCAGAAACACGTCAGGCTACCTCCACTTCCATTCCCTTTTGGGATGACTTTTCCAAAGGAATCCAAGCAAGCAAATGGATTGCCAAAGGAGCCTCCTACACCGAAACCATTGGCAACAATGCCCCTTCACTTGGAATGGTACAATTCAATGGAGTGGATGAATTAGGTAGAGCCTATTCCTTGCAACAAAAAGACCAGGGAGAAAGTGATTTCTTAACAAGCGTTCCTCTAGACCTGAGTGGAATCGATGCTGCACAAAAAACAAGCCTTTACCTAAGTTTTTACTGGCAGGCAGGAGGGAAATCAGAAATTCCGGATAGCAATGACCGCCTCACACTTCAAATCTTGAATCCAGCTGGGACCTGGCTAACCCTATGGGAGAAAAGAGGTGGAGAAACTTTGGATCGCACTCGATTTGCCCAAGAAATCATCGCCATCCTTCCGGAATGGCAGCATGCAAATTTTCAGTTTCGCTTTTTCTCCAACGGCCGACAAAGCGGACCATTTGATTCTTGGTTGGTGGACTATATCTATTTGAATACCCGACGCAGTACGACCGACCTTTCCTACCCAGATCGAGCGCTCACCCAACCCACCGCAGTGAGACTAGGTGACTTTGGTGCCTATCCATGGGAACTCTTGCAAAAGCATCAAAAAGGAAACTGGTCCACGGTAAAGAGTGAGTTCCAAAATCTTGAAAACCGCTTCAAGGCCATGGAATATTCCGTGACCCTTCGCGACAGCAGCGGAACCGTTGTGCTACCTATCAACAGCACGACTCCATTCAACCCTGTCCCAAATGCTTTGGAAAGAAGATCTATTGTCAGTAGAACATTTACTGAAATTCCCGTTCCAAGTAAACCTGGAGATGTATTTTTTGAAACCTCTCTCATCACGGGAGATGGGCTACTGACTTCCATCAATGGCACAGATACCACGCGCTATACACAAGTGGATTTCCGCGCCAATGATCAAGTAACTACTAGATTTCCACTACGAGATTACTTCTCCTATGACCAGGGGTCAGCAGATTATACTGCAGGAATCAATCAGCGCTCCGGACAATTGGCCGTTGCCTACAAAACTCCAGAACCTGTATTTCTAACTGGAATCTCCATCGATTTCAACAATGCGCGGCAGGTCGATCAAGTTCTGGACCTGGTCATATGGTCTGCACTGGATAAAAAGCCCTTATACACCGAAGAGGTAGTCATTCCTACCAAAAAATCAGGGCAAGACATTCATTATTTCTCCTTGAAAGAATCAGTGCCCGTATCAGGAACCTTCTATGTGGGCTTCACCCAGTTTACCAATGATTTCTTGCAAGTAGGCCTAGACAAAACCCAAAACTTCGGAGACCGCATTTACTACAATGTAGGCGGGGGTTGGGTGCAAAATAAGGACGTGACTGGTGCACTTTTAATCCGCCCGCATGTAAGTCTCTCAGGTAAAGCAGGAGGAAACCTGATTCCTGAAAACACCCTCAGGGTCTATCCCAATCCAGCCATAGAAGAAGTACGGGTCGAAGGGAAATTCACTTACCTCCAGGTACTCGACTCCTATGGCCGTGAGATTACCCTTACTCGCATGGCTGGGAATACAGGAGAAGTACTTAATTTTAAAGATCAACAACCCGGTCTCTACCTGATCAAGGTAGTGCATGACTTGGGAATCAGCTCATTTCGAATTTTAGTAAAAAAATAACATGGAAGACATTACCGTAAACGAATTGAAAGAAAGGCTAGATCGAGGCGAAAAATTTCACTTTATCGACGTGCGCGAAGAATGGGAGTATGAGGAAGACAACCTAGGGGCCAATAACATTCCCTTGGGAGAACTAGCACATCAATTAAGCCAACTTGAAAAAATCAAAGAAGAGGAAATCGTGATCCATTGCCGCTCGGGTGCCCGCAGTGGAAATGCAAAGAAATTTATGGAAACCAATGGCTTTACCAAAGTACGGAATGTCCTAGGCGGTATTTTGGCCTTTCGAGCCTTGCCTGAATAGATAAAACCAATTCTAGGTCAAATTGTACAAAGTACTAAGTACCATGTACAAAGTAGCTTAAAAATGAAGGTTGCATTTTAAATTGGGTTGGTAGAGAACTACTTCAACATTCTTAAATCGACGATCGGTATTCGACATTAATTTTTAGTCCGTATTTAGCCTGCCTGCCGCAAACTAGTAAGTATTTTCACCTCACATTTGACTACCTACCTGGCACATGGTACTTAGTACTTGGTACATTGTACTTTGTACAATTTTAATTCATCTGAAAAGGCTGAGGCGAAAAGCAGAGAATAAAGATGAGTAACGCAATCCAGCCCAATACCTTTTTTTTGGAGTTTACTGCCTGAAATCCTACTACTTCAGGATGCACCAAACCCATCACTCGTCCCAACAAGAATGCAAAAAACAGCCATCCTTGGTATCCCTCCAAGTTGGGGTAAAAAAAGGAAAGCAGGTATTGTGCTGCCGCCAAACTAAGGGCGATTGTGAGGCGATTGAGTGATGTTAATCCTGATTTGCTCAAACAGAAGTAGAGAAACCCGAGGTAAAGCGGGATTCGAATAAGTAATTCTTCTACGGGTAGGGAGGGTCGAATCACCCCTAGGCCTGCAAAGGCTAGAAACAGTGTAAATACCCCCAAAGAAATCTGTGCATGTCGCCTAGGGAATAACCCAAAGAGCACATGTCCTCCATCCAATTGCCCAATGGGAAGTAGATTGAGAGCAGTAAAGAAAAGCGCCAAGTATCCCGCAAATAGATAGGGGTAATGAATCATTTCAGACAACTGGGGCAAGCGCTCAGGATCAGCCAAAAGTTCTCCCATTCCCCAGAATAATAGGTTATTACCCAACTCAAACTCCAACACATCTTCCCCATACCCCTGAAAGTCAGGATTGGAATACTCGGGATGGATCTCATAGATGTAATCTGCGGGTGGCAAAGTCAGCATTCCATAGGTAAGTACACCAAAGGCTAGCACAAAGCCAGCTAGCGGACCAGCAATGCCAATATCAAAGTATTTTTTGCGGCTATTTACCCGCCCTTTCATCTGAATAATGGCGCCGAATGTACCCAAGGAAGGACTTCCCAAGAATCCAAGCCAGGCGGGAATAAAGAAGGGCAAGGTGCAGCGTACCTTGTGGTAAATCGAAGTGAACAGGTGTCCCAACTCATGTACCAATAGGATCCCAATGAAGGGAATAGAAAAGTGTAAAGATTTTAGAAAATAGGGCCAGGTCAGCGCAGCTTCACCGGAGGCTAGAATGGACTTACCATAGATCCACTCCCCACCCGCAAGTGTGGTGGTGAATAGCGTCAAGAAAAATAAAGTCCCATGAATGAGGTATTCTTTCGGTTTATACATTTCCAAAAAATTCAAAAATCGTGGTTGGGCTTGTGACCTGTACGGCTTGAATCCCAACCGAAGCTGCTCCTTCCACATTGGCGTGCAGGTCATCAAAGAAAAGTACACGAGAAGCGGTAGTATCTAGTTCGAGGAGCAGCTGTTGGTAAATGGCAGCACTCGGCTTGGCTAGGCCCATCTCTTGACTGTAAAATACCCGGTCAAACAGCGGGTAAAAGTTGGACATCCCGTGCTCGGCTTGTAGGAGCGCATGGACGGCATCCACATGGATTTCGTTGGTATTGCTCAGGATGCCTACCTGATACCGAGATTTGAGGCGGCGAACTAGGTCTAATCGGTAAGCAGGGAGCTCCCCAAGTAGGCTATTCCAGAGAAAATCTACTTCGGTATCTGACCAAGCTTGCTCAAAGTAATCTCGGAAGGCATTGCGGAAACTTGGGGAATCCATTTCTCCCCGTTCGTAGGCCTTATGGAATTCTGCGGCATAGCAGGAATCTACCCGATGATGCAAGGCTTGAGGCAATGCTTCCTTCATCAAGTTCATGGCTCTGCTGTAGTCGATGTCGATCAGCACATTGCCCAAATCAAAGATGACAAAGTCTACGTCAGGCCAGTTTTTCATCCGAGAGATCAGTTGATTAATTCAACTCAAATATGTAACATTGCAATCCCAAAACCAAGGTCAGTGAGGTATTCTCTCCACTGATTTTGAGTTGGAAAGATCCCCTTATTTGGGCCTATAGCTCATTCGGTTAGAGCAACTGACTCATAATCAGTAGGTGCTTGGTTCGATTCCAAGTGGGCCCACTTCCTAATCCCCTTCAGAATTGTTTTGAAGGGGTTTTTTGTGTCTCGGGAAATTTGAAAAAAGTCATTTGCAAAAAAATCGCAAAAAAAATTGATGATAAAGTGAAAGAATTTGCGAAAAAGAGAGTTAAAAGAGGGGGAAATCACCACAAAAATTTAGCTCAAAATAAGTCCCAAACGGGTTCGAAAGAATGAATTGATTTCTTGGTCTTGAGTTTAGAATTATTGGTACATCCGAGGTAATTGTCAAGGTATTTCTGATCAATCTGATTTTTTCGATTTTCCTTGGTAATGAGCGTAGATCCACCTACCACAGAAATAGCCCATTGGAAGGAGGATGGAAAGCAAAGCCATCCCTATTAGAATATACACTTCAACTTCCTCCGCGGCAGCACTACGCCCGTAATACCTATTCCCCCCATTAAGCAACACCCAAAAAGGAACAAGAAAGAGGAGGTAACTCAGTACGGAAATCACCTGACCTATCGCATACCGCTTACGAAACGCACGAATGATCCACCGTATCCACAGGACATGGGGGGCAATCCCCAAAAAGAGGACAAGGATAAGTAGAGAAATTTCGTAAATCAGCAATATAATTCAATCAACTAGTTTCAATTGGCTGCCAAATGTTTTACTTATATAAGGGAATCATTCTAGCGTAAAGTTAATGGGTAGCCTCATAAGCGTACGAACAGCCTTGCCATCCTGCATTCCAGGGGTCCACTTGGGAGAGTTTTTTACAATGCGGATCGCTTCTTCGTCACATCCTCCCCCTATCCCTCTCAAAAGTTCAAAATCAGAAACAGTTCCATCGGTATTCACAACGAATGCAACAATGACGGTACCTTCTATGCCCTTCCGTCTCGCAGTAGTTGGATACCCCAAGTTGGCAGACAAGTAGCTACTCCAACCCGCCATCCCGCCAGCAGGAATTGGTAATGTTTCCACCATATCGAACACTTCATTCATGGAGCTACCGTTAGAACTTGGATTGGACGTTTGCACCCGAACATTGCTCGATGTACCACTGAATACTTGGCTTACTCCCTTCGCTTGACCTTTCAGAGTTTCGTTGTGCCTCATTGTAAAAAGCCGACCGCACAAACAGCACATTTGGTTTTTGCCGATACGCAAGCCAACCCTAAAAACCAAAAGAGCTGTTTTTTGCCAACGCTTGACCGAAAAAATTTGTAAATTTGCGTTTTGAAACAGTATGATAAGATTTATTTACATAGCATTATTAACCCTGATTGGTTTCTTACTGACACCAACAGACATCTATGCTTGTGGGTCAAAATCTGAAAACATAGAAAATAATTGCACCAAACAATCCGACACCGAAGCGGAAAAAAAAGAGTGTTGCGACACAGAAAAAGGACAATGCAAAAAGCACGGAAAAGATTGTGATGGAAAATGTGGCAACTCAAACTGTCATTGTCCTTCAAACCATACAAATTTTACTATTCCATTCTTAATCAAATTTTCAGGAATTAAGTTAATCCCCAACAAGCCCAATTTTTATTACCAAGATAGCTTTTATTCATCAGGTTTCATTTCTATTTGGCTACCGCCAAAAATAGGCTGATTTCTTGCCTTGACAGCCAAAGGTCTGTCCAATTGAACGCAATTATTAGCTTTCAATCACAATTTTTCATTCAACATTTAATTTTAAAAAAATGAAATCAATAAAAATATTGATGGCAATAACACTATTGCTATCGTTTACAGCGTGTAACGCTCAAATCAAAAACGCTAAAACCGAAAGCGTAAAAATTTACGGTAACTGTGGTATGTGTAAAACGACCATTGAAAAAGCAGGAAACATTAAGAAAGTAGCTCAGGTAGATTGGAACAAAGATACCAAAATGGCTACTCTTACTTACGACCCAAGCAAGACCAATCAAGATGAAGTTTTGAAACGCATTGCATTGGCGGGTTATGATAGCGAAAAATTTCTTGCACCTGATGATGTCTATGCGAAACTTCCTGAATGCTGTCAATACGACCGTGTGAAAAAATCGGAAACGGTAAAAGTAGAAACGATAGACAACCATTCTAATCACAATCACGGTGGGGCAACTGACAAGTCAACAGAAACAAAGCAAGAAGTAAATCAACTCAAATCAGTTTTTGAAAATTATTTCGCACTTAAAGATGCTTTGGTAAAATCTGATGGAAACTTGGCTTCTGCCAAAGCAAAAGAATTGCTCAACGCTCTTAATGCCGTGCAGATGAACAAACTTTCCAATGAAGAACATACTGTTTGGATGAAAGTAATGAAGGACTTGATATTTGATACCGAACACATTGAAGAAACCAAAGATGTTGGGCATCAAAGAGACCATTTCAATACCTTGTCTGACAATATGTATCAACTCTTGAAAGTTTCCAAACAAGAAACACCTACATATTACCAACATTGCCCAATGGCAAACAATGGTAAAGGTGCTAATTGGTTGAGCAAGGAAAATGCAGTGAAGAACCCATACTATGGTTCTAAAATGCTCACTTGTGGTAAAACGGTTGAAACCATTGAATAAATGAAGCTCTACATCAAAAATATGGTGTGTAGTCGCTGCAAAATGGTAGTGAAGTCTGAGTTGGAAAAACTCGGACTTCAACTACTCGCAGTTGATTTAGGCGAAGTAGAAGTAACACCCATTTCAGAAAGGCAAAAAAGTGAAATTGCAGAACACCTGAAAGGTTTTGGTTTTGAACTGATTGATGACAAGAAAAACCGATTAATTGATAAAATTAAAACTTTAATAATTGAATTGGTGCATCAA
>JBANGF010000280.1:0-3732 GCA_037975655.1 Bacteroidota bacterium
CGAAAAGAAGTCCTTTTGGATGGGAAGCCCCATGTAGGTGATCTGGATGAATTGCTGAGTTTCCGTCCGCGTGTAGAGAAATTGGTGAGCAAGGACGTGAAGCTACGGACCTTTATCGCTAGCGATGCCGATCGGGATTCCATGGTAGCGAGTGTGTACGATACCACCTATGAGGTGATTCGACCAAGAATTGACACGCTAGTGGTGATTGACGATAGCATTGTACGAGGCACTACCTTGGAGAAAAGTATCTTGACCACCTTGGATCGATTGAATCCCAAGCGAATTGTGATTGTGTCTTCTGCTCCGCAGATCCGCTATCCCGACTGTTATGGGATTGACATGTCCCGCATGAAGGAATTTGTGGCCTTTCGGGCAGCAATTGCACTCCTCCAAGATCGTAAAATGGAACAGACCTTGGATCAGGTATACGAGCAGTGTAAAGCGCAGCCGGATCATGCATCGAACTTTGTGAAGCAGGTTTATGCGCCATTTACTGAAGAGGAGATTTCGAATAAAGTGGCAGAAATTGTAACCACCTCAGACATCAAAGCAGAAGTAAAGGTGATCTTCCAAACGGTTGACAACTTACACCGCTGCATCCCTGAACATACCGGAGACTGGTACTTTACTGGAGATTACCCTACCTCCGGCGGTACCCGCGTGGTCAACAAGGCCTTTGTGAATTACATGGAAGGAAAGACGGTACGCGCGTATTAAAAATGAAGGCTTTGCTTGTACTTTAGAAAAATGGATGAATTCCATTTAGGCTTAAATCTAAGTACCCAATTCAAAAAAATTACTGTTTAAATCATCCCCATGATCGACGTTTCCCTACTCAAGCAAATTTGCGAAATCCCAGGTGCCCCTGGTTTTGAAAAGCCTGTTCGTGACCTAGTGGTCTCCTTGGTCTCCCCACATGTGGACGAGGTGCGGATCGACAACCTAGGCAACGTGATCGCCCTCAAAAAGGGAATACGCAATCCCGATGGGAAGCGCATCATGCTCGCTGCGCACTTGGATGAAATTGGATTTATCGTTTCCCATATCGACGAACAAGGCTTCCTACGATTCAATACCCTCGGTGGATTTGATCCGAAAACACTCACCGCACAGCGAGTGATCGTACACGGCAAAAAAGACCTGATCGGCGTGATGGGTAGCAAGCCCATCCACGTGATGACACCTGAGGAGAAAACCAAACTTCCAAAGACTACGGACTTTTTCATTGATCTAGGCATGCCCAAGGAAGAGGTGGACAAATACATTACCATCGGAGATCCTGTGACCCGCGATCGGGAACTGATCGAGATGGGTGACTGTGTCAACTGCAAGTCAATCGACAATCGTGTAGCAGTCTTTATTCTCATTGAGGCGATGAAGCAACTCAAAAATCCAGCCTATGATGTGTATGCCACCTTTACCGTACAGGAGGAAGTGGGCATTCGTGGAGCGAATGTAGCGGCACACCAAATCAATCCAGACTTTGGTATTGCACTCGATACCACCATTGCCTTTGACGTGCCTGGAGCAGCGCCTCATGAGAAGGTGACCGAACTCGGGAAGGGGACGGCCATCAAGATCATGGATGCGATGACTATCTGTGACTACCGCATGGTGGCCTTTATGAAGCAGGTTGCGGGTAAAGAATCAATCTCCTGGCAGCCGGAACTATTGACAGCAGGAGGTACGGATACCGCTGGCGTGCAGCGCATGGGCAAGCAAGGAGCCATTGCAGGAGCAATTTCCATTCCGACGCGTCACCTGCACCAAGTCATCGAAATGGCACACAAGAAGGATATTGCCGATTCCATTGCCTTGTTGGTAGCCTGCCTCGAGCAACTGGATACCTACGACTGGAGTCATTAAGTACCCAGAAGGAAGGTCCTTCTTGGGGAAGATTTTGTAATTTGGTCCACTAGCAGTTGCCTATGCCCATCCTCGCATTTATCCTTTATTTCTTAACGCTTGGCCTTTCTGTTTTTGAGAGCGCTATGCAGGGTAGTACCCAAGATCATCCGGATGCTTCCGACTGGCAAGTGCTTTTTAACGGCAAGGACCTAAAAGGCTGGGTTCCCAAGATCCACCACCACGAGGTAGGGGACAACTATGCGGAAACCTTCCGGGTGCAGGATGGGGCCATAGCGGTCAATTACGATGGTTATGGTGAGTTTGACGATCGCTTTGGACACCTCTTTTACGAAAAGCCCTTCTCAAGCTTTCACTTGGTTTGGGAATACCGATTTACCGAGCAGTTTGTGACCACTGCACCCAGTTACACCTACCGCAATTCAGGAGTGATGTTTCACTCGCAGGCTCCAGAAACTATCCTAAAAGAACAGGATTGGCCAATTTCGGTGGAATACCAGATGCTTGCCCGAGAAAAAGAGGGAGAGCCCAGACCTACTGGAAATATGTGTTCCCCAGGTACAGATATTATTTATCAAGGAAAAATTGATCCCCGGCATTGCATTAACTCTTCCTCTCTCACCTTTGCTTGGGACGAGTGGGTGAAAGCAGAATTGATTGTTTTTGGAGACTCCATCGTGCACCATTTGGTGAATGGCGATACGGTATTGACCTATTCCTTTCCTCAAATTGGGGGAGGAGTAGCCAACCGCTACAATCCAGCCCTCAAAGTCGATGGAACGCCCCTTCGTTCAGGCTACATCGGACTGCAAAGTGAAGGGCAGGGGGTGCTGTTTCGCAACCTAAAAATTCGGGAATTGAAGTAAACCTCCCGATCCCTGAACTTTCAAGAATCGGGAGGGGTACCTTATCCCAATTGAGTCAAACTTGCTTCTAGGGCCTTGATTTTTGCTTCTGCATCGGCCTGCTTCTTCCGCTCCATTTCCAATACTTGTGGAGGAGCACCAGCCACGAAGCGTTCGTTGCTTAATTTTTTTTCTACCCCAGCCAAGAAGCCTTTGGTATAGTCCAGTTCCTTTTGGATGGCGGCTTTTTCCGCTTCCACATCGATGGAATCTCCCATAGGAATGAAGCATTCGTCTGCTTTCACTACAAAACTCATCGCCTGCTCCACTTTATCGCCAAACTGAAGCGAGGAAAGGTTGGTCAGCTTGATCAACACGGATTCAAATCTGGTGTATAAACCAGGGTTCTGGGTACGGATGGTCAAGTCAAGCGCTTCTTTTGGAGACATTCCTTTGGAAGCACGGAGGTTTCTGACCTGAGATACCACCTCAAACACTTGAGCGGCATCTTCTGTAATCTTTGTGTCGTATGGCTTGGTTTCTGGCCAAGTCGCTAGGATCAAGGAATTTTCAACAGTCCGTTCGCTGATCTGGTGCCACAATTCTTCCGTAATGAAAGGCATGAAAGGATGAAGGATCTTCAGGATGTTTTCAAAGATCTCCAAGGTCTTGTCGTAGGTGGCCTGGTCGATGGGCTGCTGGTAGGCAGGCTTGATCATTTCCAAGTACCAGGAACAGAAGTCGTCCCAAACCAATTTATAGGTAGCCATTAAGGCGTCTGAAATTCGGAACTTTTCGAAGTGCTCGTTGATCTCGCTCAAGCTTTGGTGGAACCGCTGTTCAAACCATTTAATGCTTGCTGCATTCGCTGAGCCATCGAGTTTTGGATCTATTTCCCATCCTTTGACGAGTCGGAAAGCATTCCAGATTTTGTTGGCAAAGTTTCTTCCTTGCTCCACGAGCTTGTCGTCGTAGGGGAGGTCATTTCCCGCAGGGGAAGAGAAAAGCATGCCCGTCC
>JBANGF010000295.1:0-8703 GCA_037975655.1 Bacteroidota bacterium
AAATATTTTGAAGCAACTTGGCACTTAAGCCCAGCTCAGCAAATGATTTTTCAGTACGGAATCCTTCCTGTCCACTTGGCTGTGCTTTCTTCACGAAAAGCCTTGGGTCAAGGGTAGACTCTTTCTTTTTCACCTGTCTTCGATCGGGATTTGCACCTCTAACTGGAGCAGATGACTTGGTATTTTTTTTGGTAAATTGATTCATAAGTTGGTTTTAGGCTTTAACAGGCTGCATTTCGAGGTGACCAAGTTGGTACAGCATCCTAGCATGGGCCTTCAAAGCATCAAAAAATGTCTTTTTAGTATAGTATGGAATATTGTATTCAGCAGCCGTTGCTTTCACAATCGGCGCGATATTTCGGTAGTGTACGTGACAGATATCTGGAAATAAATGATGTTCAATCTGGTAGTTTAGACCACCAATCATCCAAGAAAATAACGGACTTTTCTCTGAGTAATTTGAAGTAGTAGCCAATTGATGTAGCATACGCTCTCCTTCTACCACCCCATTTTCATTTGCCTGTGGAAAGGATACTTCAGGCATAATGTGAGCAGTCTGAAACACCAATGAGATGCTGAGACCAGTAATAAAATGAAGCAATAGAAATCCTAGGAAAATTTGACCAATCCCAAATGGAGAAAATAAAATTGGTAGACCAAGAATAATTGCATAGTAAACTAATTTCCATGCAATGATTTTTAGGACGGTATTTCGATATACGTTCTTTCCCTTAAACAATCCCATTTTGTAGTACCGGTCAAATCGGATAAAATCCTTGGAGGTAACCCAAGACACGGTAGATAGGCCATAAAAGATCCAAGTGTACCAATGTTGGAATTCATGCATCTTATTTTTAGGTGCATGAGGAGAAAATCGAAGGAAGAAAGGTGCATTGATATCATCGTCCCCTTCAGGTATATTCGTATACGAATGATGCAATACGTTGTGTTGAATTTTCCAAACTGTTGCATTAGCTCCTACGAGATTGAGCGTGTAGCCAAGCAGCTTGTTGATTTTTGAATTTTGCGAATAGGTACCGTGAATGGCATCATGCATGATTCCCATACCAATTCCTGCCATACCAAAGCCGCTGATTACGTAGCAAGCAAATAACTGCCAGGCTTGGTCAAATAGGCCGACACTGAGAAGAACGATAGGCAAGAAATACAGACCCAACATATACACCGTCTTGAACTTCATTTCTGTATTCGCAAACTTGGTCTGCTGTGTAGAAGTGAAATAAGCGTTGACTCTGCTTCTGAGGGTAATGGAGAATTCAGACAAGGCTGAATCGGAAAATCGAATGGTCTTAATGGGGTGATTATTTTGGTAGGTACTAGTAAATCTGAGTTCTGTAAAGATTGATAGCTGCAGGTTTTAACTCAAAAAAGAATCTCTTCTATCGAATTAAAAAGTAGAAGAAAAAGAAGTAAAACCTGTGTTGGAGAACTCTTGATTTGCTACTTAGGGCAGGTGAATCGCCGATGCTAAACTTGGTGACAAGTATCGAAAACTTTTTCCCGACAAACAAATGTGCGCCAATTAAATGGAATTTCCTAATAAATGAGGCAATTAGGGGAATTCAAGGGCTTTAGTCCTTGTTCAATTTCCAATTGATAAGTCCATTGAAATGCCACAGATCCACTTTATTGTACTCCTGCACTGGAAGAAGTTTTTTAGTTGTTAAGGGCTCCTTCACCATCAAAATCAAGTGAAAATCTAGATTTTTTAGTTTTTTGGGAGCATACCTAAATCCTAAATTATGCTGTCGGTAACTTGGAAAATTGTACTTATTGGCAGCAGCATCTTGAAGTGATGGCAAAAGATGGACCCCAGCATAGGTATACAGTTGGAGGGGCAAGTCCTCAAAGCGATAGGAGGCATAGCCTACTAAAGCGGTGACCCTTTCAAAGCCCTCGTTGCGTTCTCTAGGGATAAAAGTATACCAGGCATCCTTCCCCCATTCCCGAGGACTTAGCCACCGCCCCTTTCCTCCTACTTGGGTAGCACTAAGTTGGGATTCCCAAGCACCTTTTTTCCAATTCAATTTGGCCGAAACCGCGAAATTTAGGTCTTTAGGACTCTTGTACTGCAACTCGGGCGAGGAATTTCCCCCATCCCCTACGCCATGTTGTAATCCACCCTGGATACCTGAGGTCCATGTTCCACGGGAGCTTTTGGAGGTTTTTTCAAAAGTGGCCCAATAGATCGAAAACAAGTTGGCTGCATAGGTTTGCGAAAACCGAAGCATCTTCCCTCCCTTCATCTTCCCTTCCAGTTCCCAAATTCCTAGCCAGGAACTAGTCGTATTTCCAAGGTAAGTCGCTGGCTTGCCAAAAAGGCTTCTTCCCTGAGGAAATAATCCGACCGTCTCTCCGACCGGCATCCAATCTTTACTGCCTCGAATATTCATTCGGCTGATGCCCCAAACACTAACCTTCCAATTGGCTTTTGGTAAATAGTAGGCATGAACCCCTTCCACTACCGTTGGCGAAAGTCGTCCATCCTGAGCATTAACCCAATCGGACTGAATCCCAATTTTACCCACTCTAACACCAAAATTCGGTTGGGAATATCCTAGGGAAAGCAACTCTACCCGGCCAAAGAATCGGTCTTGGGGCTCCAATACATTGAATAAACCAGATTCATAGCGATTCGCTTGGCCGGTAACAGGATCCGGTAACCAAAAATCAGAACTAAAGGCATTGCCAAATACACGATAGCCAACTTGTAGATCCCATTTTTTTTGAAGGGTCCATTTCCCACCAACTAGGGAGGTTAGCCCAAGAGCATAATCAGACCGGAGAGCCTCATTGGAATACGAAGTATTCATCCAAAAGCTCCGAAAACTTAACTCTGGCTGAAAAACTATCCTTTTCTCCTTCTCATCAGTTTGAGCCTGAACAGGCTCACCAAAAAATCCGATTCCTAAAAGAAGAAAACTAAAAACTGCAACTTTCACTTAGTGCTTGATTTTGCGGCTTTTATGGGCTTAAAGGGGCCAAACTTGTGTTGCTCTTCTGAAAATCCATCGGAGAATGGTCCGAAAGGATGATCCAGGGGTTTCTTGGAAATATCAGGCCAGTCTTTGGCGAGATCCTTCTTCGGTCGCTCCATGCTGTTGACATAAGCCGCCACATCCCAAGCCTCCTCATCACTCAATAGCGGTGATTCAAAATTTGCTCCCAAAGGCATGTTGGCTTTGACATAGCCAGCAAATCGGGAAAGTCGGTAGAGTCCAGCGCCATGGTTGTAACTTGCTTCACCCCATAGCGGTGGGTAAAGGTACCCCGTCCCATCCGGCTTGGCCATTCCTTTTCCATCGGCTTGATGGCAACTAGCACATTGCGTGTCGTAAACCATTTTGCCTTTGGCAGGATCTGCAGCACGATCCAAAAGTGGAACTTCGTAAATACCCGAGCCAGCAGGTATTTCTCCTTTAGGAACATCCTTACCTACCCAATTGATGTAGGCGACCATGGCCTTCATCTCCTTAGATTCTCGCTCCAATGCCTTTCCATTGAGACTTCGCTCAAAACAATCGTTGATTCGCTTTTGAATATCCTCTTCTGTTCCAGATCGTGCTCTAAATTTCGGATAGGTTGCAGCTACCGCACCGTAGTTGTTCCCAAAAGGAGCCGTTCCCGCCTGTAAATGACAATTTTGACAGTTCATCCCATTAGAGATAGCCCTAACCTTACCCTTTGGACCAAGGTATTCTGATGTATTGGCAACCAAGTCTTTTCCATACTGGAGTTCGGCTGCATTGGGCTCTTGGTCCATGGATGCCCAATCCGGTGCTTTCCACAAAGAAGCGGGATCCGCTAAGGCCTTCACGACAGGGATTTCAACTTCTGCTACAGTTGCTTCTTGCTCTTCTTGAGCAAGACTTGACAATTGCACCCCTGAAAAAGAAAGAAAAAGCAGCAATCCAACTACTGCCACTAAAGACATGGCCAGCCCTAAAAGTGCAACTAGAAGAGAAACTAACTTAACAAAGGACTGCATCATCCGATTCAGATTATTTGGGGAAGGCACAAAGTTGTGAATTAGCCACAATTAATTCCTGTGACTCGAATCACTCAAGCCCCTAATTTTAAAAAAAATAGACTAAAATTAAGATTTATTCGCTTTTTAGTTGTGCTTCAACTACTAATTTCCCCTCCACCCTGCCTTGAATGAACGGAGAAAATTCGGTTCCAAGAAGGGTTAACTGGACCTGATCTCCAGCTTTGCATTCAGACAAGTAATTAACTGCGATCGAAGTGGGGAAAAGGCCACGGTCTGCAGCAATGTTTTCCACCCAGCGGATGTAACTGGTATGATTGACATGATTGTACAAATCCAAATCCGAATGCTGTACTAGAATGAGTTTACTCGCTAGCTCGGGTCCAGAGGCTTCCAATTTGATTGGCTGCCAGGAAGGGGCCGCCTGAGGGTTGAAAAGGGAACTTGGAAGTACCGATTCAGGCTTGAGAATTCTCTTTTTCTCAATATGGACAAGCAACCACGAGGACATTGCTCGTGCCACCACTTCTTCCTGCTCGTTCCAAACCATAAACTCGCGAAATGCGAAAGCACCAGCCTGCCCTCTCCCTCCTGTAAAAATCCGAAGGGAATCTCCCCAACGAGGAAATTGGTTTACTTTAATTTCAATTCGTGACAGGGCCCACATCAACTGTTGCTCCAGCAAGTTTCTTCCAAATCCCTGAGAGTCCGCATGTCTCCAAGCAACTTCTTGGAAGAGATCCGCCAAAGAGCATAAACTTAAGTTTCCGTTGGGATGTACCTGAAAGGCCCCTACTTCAAAGGTTTTCTCAAATTGAAAATTCTCAGGCAAACTCATGATTCAACAGTAGTTTCTTGAGAATCGAATACTTGTTTACCGAAACTAGTCAGCAGCAAAATCCCAATTCCATTGAATGCAATTAGTGCAAACGAAATCTTCAAATCGATTAATTCAGCAATAAATCCAATCAATGGAGGCCCAACCAAAAATCCAAAAAAAGAAAGCGTAGAAACCAGCGCTAAGGCCACGCTTGGACTATACAACTTGGATCTTCCAGCGATTCCGTAGGATACAGGTACGATGGAGGCCACTCCAAAGCCCACCAGCAAAAATCCAATTGCTGCCGTGTAAAGGTTCGGAAGAAGTACAGCCAACATCAAACCTAAAAAAATCAAAATTCCGCTCACTTGAAGTATGGGCAACTTTCCATAGCGGTTGGTTGCCTTATCGGTAATAAATCTTCCGGATGCCATGGCTCCCATAAAACAAACGTAGCCTACAGCAACTAGAGCAGGCTCCACCTCCACAACTTTTTTGAAATACACCCCACTCCAATCAAACATGCAGCCCTCAGCCATCATCCCAAGAAATGCGATAAGCCCTACCCTTAATAGCAATTGATCTGGCTTTTTGAGTACCAAGCCTCCTGACTCAGCATCTTCCCGCTTGTCTTTGATCACATATTTTTGAGAAAATAGGATCATCACCACAGAAATCAGGGCAAACACAGCATAGTGAGCAGCAGGAGAAAATTGGAGGAAAATCATTCCTGCACCAATTCCTGCACCCGTAAATCCTGCCATACTCCAAAGCCCATGAAACGATGCCAAAATACTTTTACCCAACTGATCTTCTAGACCCAGTGCTTGGGTGTTTAAGGAAATATTCATGATGTTTCCTAGAAGCCCAAAGCTGACCAAAATAGGTGCAATGAGCCAAGTGCTGGGAGCTAATCCAATTAAAGGAAGGGTCAAAGCATAAGCAAAACTGCAAATCAAAATCACAATTCGACTCCCGTATTGGTGTACGGACCATCCCGCAATAGGCAAACCCAGCATCGACCCGATGGGAAGGCAAAGCAACAAGGTACCTAGTTCTCCTTCTGAAAGTTGGAACTTGGCCTGTATATCAGGGATACGGGCAGCCCAACTTGCGAAGCAAATGCCCATAAAGAAAAACATTGCCCCAAGAGCAATTCGACGTTTGGAAAGGTAATTCATGTATCGTCAATCCTGAAAAACAGCGCTAAGGTACAGAGAAAGCAAAAGAAAATGTAGGCTATCCTCAAGATGCCCAAAACTATTCCGGTTTTGGTCGTGTTAACTAAAAAAGAAGGATATGGAATTTATTATTGTGGGGGTTATCATCGCAACCATCATTGTTTTTATTCGATTCATTATCAAAAAAGTATTTGACTAAAAAATGCCACCCTTTTTCAAAGGAGGCATTCTAAGCTTTCAAATTCTTTAATCGAATTTTTTAGTTCGGGAAATACTTCTCGAATCTCCCATATACCCAAGTTCCTGCCAATGCGGAGAGCAAGGTAATCAACACGACGGTGTAACCACTTCCAATCTGAGCAAACAAGGGTCCTGGGCATGCACCCGTGATGGCCCATCCCAGCCCAAAAATAAAACCACCTATAAGTTGTCCCTTTTTAAAGCCTTTGGTTGGAATATGGATCGTTTCACCTTGAATCGATTTGATGTTCAAACGCTTGATCAACTGTATAGAAATAATACCAGTGACTATAGCAGAGCCAATGACTCCATACATGTGAAAAGATTGGAGTCGAAACATTTCTTGGATACGGAACCAAGAGATAATCTCTGCCTTCACGAAGACAATCCCAAAAACTACCCCAACCAGTACATATTTCAACAAGGCCAAGCCTTTATCCTGAGTTTGGCTCAAATTGGGGGCTACGCAATTTGGATCTGAAGCTGAATCCTTTTTTGTTTGATTTGTTGACATGAGTTCCAGCGTGTTTAAAATCCTACTAATTTCATTAAAGGCTCAAGCAAAACGTGAGTCATGAAAAACCCACCAAGCATGAAAAAGATGGTTGCCACCAGGGAAGGCCATTGCAAGGAACTGATTCCCATGATGGAGTGACCGGAGGTACAACCTCCTGCATAGCGTGTCCCAAAGCCAACAAGAAAGCCGCCGATAACAAAGAATAAAACACCCTTGCCAGTGAAGAGATTGTCCCAATTGAAAATTTCTGCAGGCATTAAATCCGTGAAATCAGTAATTCCTAAGGCAGTC
This sequence comes from Bacteroidota bacterium, assembly GCA_037975655.1. Lineage (GTDB taxonomy): Bacteria > Bacteroidota > Bacteroidia > Cytophagales > Cyclobacteriaceae > Algoriphagus. The sequence goes on from JBANGF010000295.1 coordinate 7,059, forward strand.
AAATCTGCTTGAGTGGCTTGGGAAATCACCATAGTTTCTGGATTGGCAAGGAAATTCACCGCTATAAAGCCTCCTATGGCTGTTCCTAATACAAAAAGAAGGTTCCAAATTTCTTTCTTCCAATTGTAGGTAAAGAAAGGAATTCCTGCAGGAATGCAAGCCGCGCAGATGTGGCGCAAGGACGAAGAAATCCCAAAAGTCTTGTTACCAAGTATCAGTAATGCGGGAACAGTGAGCCCAATCATGGGTCCTGCCACATACCAGGGCCAAGGCTTAGATACCCATTCAATAAATTGATTCATAAGTACTTACTACAATTAAGTTAAAATCTATTTGAAGCACATTTGTTGAACTTAAAGTAAGGTGCTAGGACAAACGTAAGTAGAAACGGCTAGTTTACCAGATTCCTTGATGGCCTTGAATCCTCCAGCTACATCAATTAAGTGATCATAGCCTCTAGCCTTCAAGGTGGAAACAAAAACCATAGAACGGTAGCCCCCAGCACAATGCACATAGTAAGTTTTGTTTTTATCTATATTCAGCATGCTCTCATTGATGTAATCTAAGGGGGTATTTTCAGCTTCATTCAAATGTTCGGATAAGTATTCAGAATTTTTGCGGACATCCAGAACATGAATTTCAGGATCTCTTTCTTTGATCTTCACCAATTCCTCTACGGTAATTGACATGATCGTATCTACTTCTTTACCCTCATTTTTCCAAGATTTGAATCCTCCTGCAAGGTAACCAATGGAATAATCGTACCCTACACGAGCCAACCGAGTGATCACTTCTTCTTCTCTACCCTCCTCTGCCACAACCAAAATCTCCTGCTTCAAATCTGGAATCATCGCACCCACCCAGACCGCAAAGCTTCCATCAATTCCGATGTTGATGGAGTTCGGAATAAATCCTTTCGCAAATTCTTGTGCATTGCGGGTATCTAATATCAAGGCTGAAGTTTCATTGGCTGCGGCCTCAAATTCTGCTGGAGTCAAAGGTCTCACGCCTCTTTCCAAAACTTCGTCAATGCTATCGTAGCCCTGGATATTCATCTTCACGTTTTGTGGGAAGTATGCTGGAGGTGGGGTCAGCCCAGTCAAAACTTCCTTAATAAATGCTTCCTTGGTCATGGGTTGAAGTGCATAGTTGACCTTCTTTTGGTTGCCAAGGGTATCGGAAGTTTCCTTGCTCATGTTCTTTCCACAAGCAGAACCTGCTCCGTGTGCCGGATATACAATCAAATCATCTGCAAGAGGCAATAGCTTATTTCTCAAGGAGTCATACAAGTAGCCAGCAAGCATTTCTTGGGTAAGGTCTTTTATGACTTTCTGTGCTAAGTCTGGACGGCCCACGTCCCCGATAAAAAGAGTATCTCCCGTAAATATCGCTTCTTCTTTTCCTTCTTCGTTTGTCAACAAGTAACAAACAGACTCCAGGGTATGACCAGGTGTGTGGATGACTTTGATTTTGGATTTACCTAGCGTAAATACCTGATTGTCTTCTGCTATAATAGCATCAAAGCCCAACTTCATTCCCGTTGGGCCATAGACAATTTTGGCACCCGTCTTGGCAGCCAAGTCCTTGTGACCTGACACAAAATCTGCATGAAAGTGAGTTTCAAATACATATTTGATTTTCGCAT
>JBANGF010000296.1:0-11662 GCA_037975655.1 Bacteroidota bacterium
TTATTGCCCTGATTGAAGAGGTAAAAGCTGGGTACAAACTGCGAAAAGCAGCCTTGTGCTGGTAAAGCTTGTGTTTTCTAGATTTCTCAAAATTAGAAATGCGGTGAGCAAGTCACAAAGCTTAGTTTTTCAATAAAATCCGCTCCCTCTCATTAGCCACATCAAACCCTAAATTTCTTACCCTGTTCCGTTCCGGACCTTCCAAAATCAGGGGATTGGTGTGGTTGAAGTGAATAAACTTGATTTTGCGTTTTTCAGCAGCTGGCATCTGAGAAAATAGAGCCATCGTTTCAGCTACAAAAGGATGCGGAATCTCACTCATGTTTCGGTTGGGAAGTTCCCCTTCTTGATAGAAGGTAGCATCCAGCAAGGCTACATCCACACGAGCGACTTCGGTAAGAATGGACTGTTCCCACAGAGGCCATTTATCAATATCGGGGATAAAAAGCAGACTCTTTTCAGTGGTCTCAACCCGAAATCCTACGGTCTCCGAAAACTCATCTCGGTGCGGAACTTTCAAAGGTGTCACCCTTAGTGTCGGTGTCAAGGCAATGGGTTGATCCTGTTCCATGAGGATGAGTTTGATATTGCCCAATGCCACCAATTGACTCCAAGGGGCATTCGTTTCTAAGAATTCCTTCATTCTAGGCATCACATAAACCGGCATGCCTTTGGCGCCCATGGCTTCTCTACCGAGCTGCAGCAAACCCGCATAATGTCCCATGTGCGCATGGGTCAAAAAAATCCCAGCAAGGTCTGTGATTCCAGTAGCCTGATGGAGCTGTTGGAGTTGAGATGTAAAGTCAGGACTGGCTTCGAACAACCAGTTTTGACCACTGGCCTGATCCGTCAGTCCCAGGCTGACTACCTGTCGCTTTTCCTCCTCCCCTCTCCAATGACGCTGGCAATGCTCTTCCTGACAACCCGCCTGCGGATAGCCTCCATCCTGGGCAATACCCAAAACGGTGATGTATTGACTGGATGGAGTGGCTCCGTCTTGGACCTGTGCTTGGAGGACTATAGGAAGTAGCACTAGGGAAAAGATGCACCAAAATGTACGGATAGACATAGTCAAGAAGTTAAGGACTTGGAAAGGAATTGAAGCAAGTTGGGAGTTAGCGTTAATTTTCTATTCCTTCGCTCGCTTGATTGTGAGTGCTACCTGACCCGCATGGTAAGAGTTGTGGTAGAGTACATGGGAAAATAGCTTTGCCTTAGATACCGTTCCAAAAAAGGGAGTTTCTACCGGCTCAAACCAGCCTTCGGCAGGAGTGGAGGTGATGATCTGTTCCAGCAAGCCATAGCCTTTCTCCAGTAATTGCCGGCTTGTACTGAGGTCCTTGCCCTGTCCGGTATCTTGCTTGCCCATCGTGGTATTGGTAGCGTCCGTCGGAATGCCAAAGAAGTAACCAAAGAGTAACATCGTCTCCCCAACATGGCGGAAGATAAATCCTGCGGAGGCCGCACTTTCACTGAGTCGGTACTGGCTATTTTCTTCGGTAATCGCGTCAAAGGCGTAGCTACAGCTTTGGATGTTTTGCGCCAAGAGTTCTTTAAATAGGGATTGTTCCATGGGAATTGCAGTGGTTTTGAGAGAAGAAGAGGGAGTCAATGGAATCAAAATTCAACCTAATCTACCAAATTTTGAGTGGGTTGAATTTCGGAATTTCAAGATTGAATTGATTCAAATTTATAGAATTAGTTGATTTTGACTAGCTTGATTCTTCTTGTCCCCTCCTTAGGTAAAATTCCAGTTGGATGAAAGAAGAAACCTGTCACTTTAACTAATTGAAAGAAAAAATGCAGCAAAGTCAGCAGTCGGGTCGTTTGGTGGACTTAAGTCATACCATAGAAGCAGGATTGATTACCTACAAAGGCTTGCCGGCGCCGATCATTTGCGACTACCTGAGCCGCGTAGATTCCAGACAGCAGTATGCAGCCGGTACAGAATTTCAAATCGGAAAACTAGAGATGGTAGGCAATACGGGTACCTACATTGACTGTCCCTTTCACCGGTATGCAGACGGCAAGGACATTTCTGAAGTAGATATATCCCATTTTGTGGAGCTAGAGGGACTTGTGATACGCGTGCCCTATACCGAAACCTTAGCGATTACTCCAGCCCATTTCAAAAATAAAGACCTTAGGCATCGCGCAGTTCTCGTGCATACGGGATGGGCTTTTCATTGGAATACCGAAACCTACTACGAGCATCATCCCTACCTCACCGAGGAGGCTGGAATTTTTTTGAAGGACGCGGGGGTAAAACTGGTAGGAATTGATTCTCACAACATTGACAATACCGCAACAAACTCAAGGCCTGTGCACAGTATTCTCTTGGCCTCTGAAATTTTAATTGTGGAGCATTTGTGCAATTTAGAAAGCCTGCCAGAGCTGGGATTTTCCTTCAATGCAATCCCTCCTAAAATCAAAGGAATGGGAACCTTCCCTGTTCGGGCATTTGCTAAAGTACAATCCTGAGGAATGAATCGGCTGGCTGCTTTTCGAGTCAAATAGCTCCTATAACAGAAGACTTCCTTAACTTAACTGCTGTTTTCTAAGCCACCACCAAATTGATTTTGGTGGCCCTTCCTCGAGAAATCGAACCAACCTCGTACATCCATGAATACGAATCAAGACCTAATCGACTTAATTGAAACTCTGATTTCAAATTTTGATCCTACCCCCCTCTTAGTCAATGAAGAATTTCCATTACGATGGGAGTCCAACATTTTTATTGAAGACTATGATTTTTCGGAAAACTACCTAGATCTTGACCAAGGGGATGAGCGCTCAGGCGGATAGTTTTTGAAATCCGTGGGGACAGCCATTGAGGTCATTCGAGAAGAGGATGGGAGTTACGAGTACTGGGATGGTATCTTCATGATCGAATCCCATGCCTGGTGTACCAAGCTTAATTCCGATCCAAATTTCCCTTCTTTCTCTCTTATCAATCAAAAATTTAAAAACCTAAAGGAGCTGACCGAATTCTTGGTGGAACTTTACGGTTGAGAAATCAAGGAAATTACCAACTAAGTCGATTTAGGGAAGTGGCCTTGGTCTCATCAAACCCCCTAGCAGACAATAATTTTTTCAATTTTTAAAGGTTAGAGCCTACTTGCCTACCTCATGAGTTCACCTATCAAAGGGCTCTAACCCGGATATTTCTAAAATACACTTTTTGCCCGTGGTGCTGAAACATAAGATGCCCCTCCTTGTCTGAGTGGAAATTGGGATTTTCTTTAAACTTACTTACTGCCAACAAAGAATCCATTGCTGGGCTGCCTATCGTGAATTCCAACACCTTAATTCCATTCAGCCAATGGACCACATGGCCTGATTTGTGGGAAAGAACAGCCTTATTGAATTCACCAATAGGATTAAGCTTCTTGTTTTTTGGAATGATTAAGTCATACAAGGAACCTGCGGATCGGATGGCTGTGGTATCGTAAAAATAGGTATCCTCCAAAATCTGAATTTCAAAATTATCCATCCAATTTGGGCTATTCCCGTTACCTGCCTCCATAGAAAGGTTTTCTTGCATGTGGAAGAAAACCCCAGAATTTGCTGCCGTATCTACTGCCCATTCATATTCTAATTCAAAATCCTTGTATCTTTTTTTGGTAATCAAATCCCTATTCGCGGTATCTGGATTAGTCATCAATATTCCGTTTTCTACAATCCAAACTCCCTCAGGGAAATCCGGTATTCCATAGCCTCGAAATGCATCAGTAGATGAGCCATCAAACAGTACTTCCCACTCTTTATCCGCTTGTAAAAATTCTTCTTTTTTAGAGGGATTACAGGCTAGAAAAAGAATTGGAACCAAAGCAATCCCAAGGGATTTGGAAGTAATTGAATTGATCAAGGATAGAAAATAATCTGTACGCATGGCATCAAGAATTATTTAGTAGAAAAATTGATTTAGAATTGAATTTATTGAGAATCCTTCAAATAGCAAGATGGCTTCTTCCCAAGGGTAATTAATGCTTATTTTTGAAAGATCTAAAACGAATACCACCAACTATGGCAACTCAATTTTCAATCTGTTTATGGGGGCAAGAGGCAAAAGAATTGGCGGCCTATTACCAAACTGTTTTTAAGGATTTTCAGTTGGTATCTGAGAATCCCCTGGCGGTAGTTTTTGAGGTTATAGGCAAACGATTCATGTGCCTCAACAATGGAATACCGAATATGAGATTTAATGAAAAAATCTCGTTTGTACTCACCGTCGATACGCAGGAAGAGATAGATTATTACTGGGATTATTTCACCCAGGAAGGACAAGCGGGGCAATGCGGCTGCCTGCAAGACAAATTCGGGGTATCCTGGCTAGTGGTGCCCAGCAGCTTAGGCAAGTGGATGACTAATCCTGAAACAGCCCCAAAAGCAGCCTATGCCTTTATGCAAATGTCAAAATTCGATATCGCGAAATTGGAAGAGGCGGTAAAGTAAAATGCCAATTCTTACTAATTGGCTTGCCGTTGATACAACCATTGCCCAAACTCATACCCATTTTGCCAAATTGCAATGAGCATGGCAGCGAGAACGGTTACAATCAGCACTGGGAATAAAATTTTAAAGGGCTTAGACTTGAAAAATTCTTCTTTAGTCATGGTTCAAAGGGTAGTTCGAATAAGTGCTCAGTCTGGAAAAAAGGATAATTAGGGTAAATCTTACCCTTCACTGAGTTCTTTTAGTTTGGCAAGGGCTTTGGGGTAGGATTCATTCATGTAGTCCAGAAAATCCTCAGTTACATCCATTTCAACCGTCACTTGGGTCCCTCCATTTTTTTCTTCGAAGCTGTAATTTTCAAAGCCATTGGCCCATTTTTCTACTTCGGATCCAGCAGTAATTTCAACATTTGCTTGAACAAGTCCGTAATGCCGAATCGAAATAAATTGGTTGGTTAGGTGTTCAGCAATCTCGGACACCATCCCACTTTTTTCGCCTTTCTCATCATAACCTACAAACAACATTTTGCTCCCCTTAGTCCAACTGCCTTCATAGGTCGAGGTCGGGTTAAATAAGGCTGTCCATTGCTCATAAGTAGATTTGTCGCTTAGGCCAAGCATCAAGTCAAATACCTGAGCTACTGAAGCCTTAATTTCTACGGTGAATTGTATCTTTTTCATGGGGTAAAGGTAAAAAAAATGAAACTAGACGTACTGCCTACTTTTGCCAGTAAAGCCACATACTTTGCGGCGACTAAAAAATGTGAGTAACCCCTACGTGACGACTACTACCCCGGTTTATTTGGGCCGATTAAAAAAATCAAGTAAAGCACCTGCAGCGGCACCAAAAGCCAACACATAGGTCATGTATTGTGAAGGATTGTCCGTGTTGGCACCTAAGGCCAAACTCAAGGCAAGTCCTATGCCTGTACCTAATGCAATTCCAACTCCAGGATTAGGTTTTTTCTTTGGTTCCATTTAGCAAATGTAACAAAAAGGAATAGCTGACTTAAAACTCTACTAAACAAGAACAAGCCCTACACCAAGGCGCAAGCCTTGTTCTCGAGAGTCCTTCTCAAACTTGCATCAATTCGAAAGTGGTTAGCTTCCCGTCAACTTGATTTCATAGTTTCCAGTCAGAGCGGCAACTCTTCCCCCTGGAGGTGTGGGTACAGAGAAAACCAAAATAAGCTCTTTCCCATTTTTAGTATAGGAAATATCTACCTGAGAAGCTGGCTTGCTGCCCGTAAGTCGGATCTTATCAAAGTTGGATCCTACAAATTCCCAATTGCCACTGGACTCAAATAAATCCGTAGCTCCCGTGGTAGTATACGACTTGGTCGTTCCCTGCAATCGGATGCTGAGTCCAGGATAAAATCGTGTTTCATCCACTTGATTTCGCTTTACATAACCCGTAGTACCGAGGGTATAGTTGAACCCAAGGTCCCCACTCAATTTTTCTAGTGCCTGCTCTTCAGGTGTTTTTGGAGTTTCCTTTTCCCCACAAGAGGCGAGGCAAATAAAGCAAAGGAATAGGAAGGAATATAGCTTGTTCATCACTTAGTGGATTACGGTAAATTTAATGAGATGTAAGGTGTCACTAGTGCTTAGTCGCAGGAAATACATTCCGGGGGTAAGCGATTGAGTCGAGAAGCCTAGCAAGCCATTGCCACCATCTTCAATGCTCAACTCTCCCAAAACTCTGCCGGAAGCATCTACCAAGGAACTACTTCGAATAGCGCCTGCGCTAATTCCCTCTGCAAACTCCAAGTAGAGGTAGTCATTCACTGGGTTAGGGTAAGCTCTCAAGAAATTGGCTTCCTTAGGACGCTCCGGTGAAGCAAGTACAATATCTACGCGAACGGTCACCTCAACACTGCTGGTATTTCCACTAACATCGGTGACGGTGTACGTAATTTTACTGTCTCCTCCATCGGTACGGGTAAACTCCGTTTTGGATAGGGAGCGATCCTTGATGCTGCAATTGTCACTGCTACCTTCGTCTAGGTCCTCCCACTTGAGTGTGGCCTTACCTTGGGTTTCCAGCTTGATGTTGTAGCTCGTTTTAGCTTTAACGGTTGGCTTGACCTCATCGACTACAGTGATCGTCACTTCGGCTGTGGAGGTGTTTCCTGAGGCATCTTTTGCGGTCACTGTGATTTTGCTAGCACCTAGATCCGTACAGGTGAAGGCAGATTTGGAAAGCAGCTTGTCCTTAATCGTACAATTATCCGTACTGCCCTGATCTATATCCTCCCACTTGAGGGCGCCTTTTCCTTCCGCATCCAGCTTGAGGGTGAAGGTGGTTTTTGCCTTTAGGGCAGGTTTGATGTCGTCGACTACGGTGATTGTCACTTCCGCGGTAGAAGTATTTCCTGAGGCATCTTTTGCCGTAAAGGTGATTTTGTTGTCCCCTAGGTCAGCACAGGTAAAGGCAGATTTGGAAAGTAGCTTGTCTTTAATCGTACAATTATCCGTACTGCCCTCATCGAGGTCTTCCCACTTCAAGCTACCTTTGCCCTCCACATCTAGCTTTAGGGTGAAGCTGGTTTTTGCTTTTAGGGTAGGTTTGATCTCATCGACCACGTTGATGGTCACCGTAGCAGTTGAGGTATTTCCAGCAGCATCCTTGGCGGTATACGTGATCGTGTTCGCTCCAAGATCCGCACAGGTAAAGGTGGATTTGGAAATGGCAACTTCTGTAATGGCCTTATTATCTGTAGAGCCATTGTCTAGGCTTGCTGCATCAAGGACAGCAGTACCCGAAGCAGGTATCTGGAGCGTGTACGGGTTTTTCAGCACTAAGACAGGAGCCTGTGTATCAGGGATATAATTTGTGGTCGTTTCATAGACCTTGATGAATGTTTTATCCTCTGGAGACCCTACTTTTTCACCAGAGCCAAAAAACACTTTGGCTCCATTTGAACTGATCACTGTTTCGTTATAGGTAGGTCGAAATCCCTCACCAGGGGCTATATTAGCTGTAGCAAAGGGTTCAGCAAACGCCGACCAAGTCCCCAATACCTTGTTGTAATTGTACACATTGATGAAGTGTTTTTGATTCCCGTTGCTTTCTAGGTTTTCAGCTGCCTTCAAGGAAAGGGCAATTTGATTTCCTGCTCCGCTGATGGACACCTTTGCATTTTCATAGGTAAATCCCCATTGATCAATGGATTGGGCAAGTGTTATTTTTGGCCCTTTGATTTGATTTCCCAATGGTTTCCACGTTTTGGTAGCTACATCATAGCTGTAGGCATGCGCCTTACCTAAATAGATTTCGTTGTTGGAGATGACTTCGTAATTCTCACTGATCACAATCTGATCCCCCGCATCATTCATGTCAATGGTTTTTCCAAACTGAGCGAAGAAGCCTTGAGTACCCGAAATAGGCTGTCCCAGTAATTTCCAGTCACCCTCGACAAACTCAAATGCATACACATTACCCGCTTTTGAAGCATTGAAAAACGAGTTCGGCTGGTTTAAAACGAGTCGATTGCCTGTCTTATTCAGTCGCACAAAGCCACCGAAGTCCGTATAATTTTCAGGTGAACCTATATAGGTTGTCGTAAGTGTAGATCCTTTTTGCACCCAATTTTTAGTGATCTCATCAAAGTAGAAGATAAATGCGCCGCCACTGGCATATCCATTTTTAGGTTCTCTAGCATTACCTACCGCTAAAACAGAACCGTCAAAATTCAAATCAACACTTTGAATATCGACTCCGCCAGAACCTGTTCCCTGGCCATCAAATGGAATTTTAATCCCCTTGATGACCCATGTTTTGGTAACATCGTCGTATTGGTACACTACCACGTAATCGACAGTGGCTACACAACTCATGCAACCCATGACGTGGTTGGTCGCTAAGGCGAGTGTTTTCCCGTCCCCGCTCAAACTAATTCGATACCCTAAACGGTCATTGATACCTTGACCCTTTATTTCATTGCCCAAGGGAACATATTGCCCATTTTGAAGAGCGAATACTTTGGTTAACCCCTCGTAGTTTTTCATGTTAAATCCTGCGTCTCCAACTTCCCATTGGACTTCTTGTGAAGATGCCAAAATACTTCCGTCCGCATTAATCGCTACTGTTCTACCAATTCTGAATCCAACATCTGCCCTATTTAGTACCTGAAGCGGCTCAGTAATTACCTTGTAGGCGGCGAAATTTTTAATGTTAATGTAGCTCTTCGCTACCGTATTCCCAGTCGTGTAGGTTACTTCGATGACTTCATCACCCACACTTGTCGCTTGATACAGAATCGAGTTTCCGTTAATTTCTGTCGTCCCGAATTGGGGAGCGGACAGGCTAAAACTATAGCTATTGTAAAATTCAGCATTTTTAAAAATCAGATTTACCGTCTGGGACTTACCCACCTGAACAGAAGCATATTCATCAAATACTTTCAAAGCAGGCTTGGTGTTTTTATAGTCAAGAGACACCTGTGCTGTGATACTTTCTAGATTATTGGATGCTGGGTCCACCACTTGGTAGTTGAACTGATCTATCCCTTGAAATCCTTGATTGGGGACAAAATAAACATCAGTAAATGCATAGGCCGTATTTACTACGAGCAAATTATTTTGACTATCAACCAGGGTTCCATTTTCAGGAAGTTTGTTGATAATTATTTTGGAGTTCACTAAGGATTGACCCAAATAATTTTTTCCGACTAGCGAAATTTTAGTTTCGTTTTGGAATAAGAACACCTTCAAGTTTTCAGCACTTGGGGCTTTGAAAAGCTGATCGGAAAGAAACTCAACAGAAACCGCTTCAATGAAGACGCTAGGCGATTTTCCTTCCACCTTGAATATCCAATTTCCTAAGGTATTTCCTCCATTAAATTGGTTTAGTGCCTCAAAAGGTGTGGCAGAGAGTTGCCATTTTTGAGTTGCCTCATTGAAAACTGGCGCGCTATACTCGGATGCTTGCTCATCAAATACATAGGACACCGAATTTAGGTTGACCACGGTATTCGTGCTAGTTGGCTTGGATACGATCACTGCACGGCCAGCAGGATTGATCAAGCTCATCGTCATGTCATTCAGCCTTGCTTGTTGCGAAGACGCATCCTTGGCTACTGAGACAGTGAGTTTCATTCCATTGATGACATTTGAATCAGTGACTTGAATCGGATAAAGCCCATTGGAGGTGTTGTACAGATCTTTATTGTGTTTGAGTACCTTTTCGTAACCCAGGTCCACCTTGAAACTACTGCTAACGGCTGCGGAAGTCCCGCATCCACTTTGTGCATACACGCGCCAGTAGTAGGTGGTACCATTGGTGAGTGGGCTAAACACATATCGGCTGCCGTAGACGATTTTATCAACCAATAAGGTGCTGAAATTTTGATCTTTGGAGATTTGAAGAAGCACCTTTTGGGTATTCGCAGCTAAAGACCAATTGAGTTCAACGGAGTTTTGGTTGACCATTCCACCTGCAGCAGGACTTGTGAGCGTCACAGGTGCAAGGGTATTTCCCAAAATGGATAGCACAATGGGACGTTCTACTGTAGTCCCATTTAGTTCTGCTCTTAGGGTAATGGTGTAGGTACCCGTAGCGGCTGTTTGATTGGTAATGGTAGCAGAAAACAACTCATTCACAGCTACCTGATTTTTACTAAGGCTGATGGTTAGTCCTGAAGGAGCCCCTGTAAAACTGATGTTTGATAGCGAAGAGGTAGCTTGGTTGCTTTGAACCTGCAAGTTGAAGGTTTGCTTGTATTCATTACAGGTAGTCAATTCAGCTGCTATAGCTGAACTAAAGAGAATTAATTGGGTGGGGACGATTACAAAATCCGTGGGATTGATGGTATAGAAAATATGATCTACAGGTTCAATTTTTAGTCTAGCATTTGTCGTAGAGACATTGGGGATGAGCACTGTATGAGCACCATCATTGGCTGTTTTTTCAGCGAGGAGGTAATCAAATCTGACGCCTCCATCTACAGAAAGTAAAATGTTGACCTGGGTCGCCTTGATCGGATCGTCGTTTGTGTTACTTATTTCCCATTCAAGGGTAAGGGGATTGCCCCCATTCAATTGGGAAGTGAGTGGTGTCAAAATGGCAAAGGGCTTGCTGTTTGCAACGGTAGTCACTTGGGTTGAATCTAGGTATACCCCTTGCGCTTTTGAGCCATCTCGGACAGTTAGACCAAAAGTCATTTTTCTAGGCACCTCAGCTAGCGACTCAAAGAGCATGGAAGTTCCTGCATTGGCCATTAAAATCGCGTTATCACTCGTCAGGTTGTTTGAAATAACACGCGCATAGGATGGGAAGTAACGCTGCGGATTTGCACTTGGAGTAGTTGAACTGAATAAAGGTGCTTTTTGAGATTTAGATCCCCAGTAACTTCCTGGAAGTACTAAATCTGAATCTAATTGTTCCCAATTGTAAAAATAAGTTGAGTTTCTTAACCCCGTTGGCGTATCCAATGCAAAGGGAGTTTTAATCGGAATGTAGTATGCTTTTAGGGGAATATTCGCTGGGGGTTGCTGGGCATAAGGAGTTAGCGTACCTACTTTAGAAAAATCGATACCATACTGGAAACGTTTAAAGGATTGAATGATTTGATGAATGGAGTGGTAGTGATAAAAATGCAAATCTGGTTGGTTAATCTTTCCATAGGACATGATGGACCTACCGGAACTCAATTCAGATTGGGTCACCATTCCATCGGCTTGATTTGTAAACGTATGGGTAGCTCCAAGGTGGTGTCCAAATTCGTGTGAGACCAATCCAATAAACCCTAGTTCATTCGTTGTGCTTTTACTGAAATAGGACCAGCCTGATCCCTTTTCAGGGGTTCCGACATTCCCAATGCCATAGGCATTGCCTATGCCATAAGGAACTGGATTTTGGGTTTCGTTTCGAGCGATGAATAAATGCCCCAAGTCATAATTTTGTTGCCCAATCAGCGAATCAATCACTACTTGTGTTCTAGTATTCAAATAGGATGAATTCGTAGAGACACCGTTTTGTTCGATGTTGTAAGGGTCTGTTGCTTTATTGAAAAAAATCAATTTATCATTGTTAGCGATGAGCTGGTACTTAATCCCCAGATCTTGTTCACTGATCAAGTTTATACCATTGACTATACTAATTATGTTGGCAAGAACAGTCTCTTTGGTACCGCCATTGATCTCCCCATATTCACCAGCAGAGACTACAGCCAATCTAAGGGTTCGTACCCCTTCGACTTTGTTTC
>JBANGF010000324.1:0-7362 GCA_037975655.1 Bacteroidota bacterium
GTACGAGCCAAAGCGATCCAAGAGGATTGGAAAAAGCTCCCCATACGAAAGCCTAAGGAAGCGACCTTACCTGCACGTTCTTACCAGTTTTTCATGGACATCATCTTTGAAAAAGCCTTTCTGGAGAAACTTGGGCGTAGCAAATACGCAGACTTTGATGCGAAGCCTTTTGAAGAGCAGCAACAAATCAAAGCATCCATTTTGAAGGATTTGTTGCATCGCGACCAAAGTGAATTGGAAACCATGCAAAACAATTCGGACAACTTCCGGGTAGAAACTGCTGATTTCGAAATGATGATGAAAAAGAAGCTTTCAAGCTTAAAGAGAAAGATTGATGTAAAAAACTATGTATTGAGGCAACTTTCTTCGAGAACTTGAGTACAACCTTTATATTAAAAAAATTACTATTCTTGCATTATTAACATCCGGAACACCTACTAAAACAAACCCTATGTACTGGACACTTGAACTAGCCTCCTACCTTGAAGATGCCCCTTGGCCAGCAACCAAGGATGAACTCATCGATTATGCCATCCGCTCAGGCGCACCACTTGAAGTAGTGGAAAACCTCCAAGAATTGGAAGACGATGGCGAGCCTTACGAGACCATTGAAGAAATTTGGCCTGATTATCCTACCAAAGACGATTTTTTCTTCAACGAAGACGAATATTAATGGAAAGTCCCGCAGCCGTGGGACTTTTTTTGTGAGTTAGCAAAGTTGCATAGGCCATCAGAGCCCTAAAACCTGTCGAAGTCGAGCATAGCCTGTCTTGCTCACGGGAATCTTCTGCCCGCTCCTCAGTTGGAGCAAGAAGGACTCTTTTTCGAAGGGCTCTATCCCTGCTAACTCCTGTAGGTTGACCAAGAAAGAGCGATGCACTCGGACAAATTTTTCAGCATCTAGGCTTTCTTCCAATTGCTTTAAGGTCATCTTTTTCAAAAATTTCCCTTCTCCTGTATGGATGGAAATGTAATCGTCATTCGCTTCCACGTAACGCACCTCCTGCATTTGAATCACTTTCAGTTCATTTTTTACTCGGACCACTAAGCGGGTGCACCTTGATGGAAGAAGAGGTAAACCCTCCTCAGAAGGCGTACTGGAGTAGACAGCATTCTGGTGCTGACTCAAAAAACGCGCGATGGCTTGCGCAAATCGTGTCTCAGAAAATGGTTTGACCAAATAGTCCAATCCCCTAGCATCGAAGGCTTGCACCGCATACTGCTCAAAAGCAGTAGTAAAAATCACTGCTGGAGGATTTTCCAATAACTCGAGCAATTCAAATCCCGTGATTTTGGGCATCTGAATGTCTAGAAAAATAAGGTCGGGTTGATGGTGCTGAATTGCTTTGAAGGCCTCAAAACCATCGTGACAGATTCCGACTACCTCAAATTGGGGATAGGCGCTTAAAAATTCCTTTACCAGACCGGCTGCTAAGGGTTCGTCATCTACAATTAGGGTCTTGATCATCCGGCAATGGGGATTTTTAAGTGAACATGAAATAAGCCTTTGGCTGCGCTTTTTTCTAAGAGATCGGTACGCCCAAAAATAAGGTCAAGCCGGCGCTCCACAGAACTCAGCCCAAAGCCAGTTCCAGCATGAACAGAAGCTTGGCCATCGAAAGGATTTTCCACGGTTACCTGCAGGTAGTTGCCTTCTTTTTGAAAACGAAGGCTAATTTTCACCTCACCCAGGGTTCCATACAACCCGTATTTGATCGCATTTTCTACCAGCGGCTGTACGAGCAAAGGTGGGATTTTCAGTGATTCAACACCTTCTTCTACCTGTAGGTCGACCAGCAAGCGATGTCCAAAACGCACCCGCTCAATGTCAAAGTACATGCCCAGGTACTTGATTTCATCGGCCAAACTGATCCAAGATTGCCCCTCAGTGCGAAGGGTACCTCTCAAAAAATCGGAAAGCAATAGGACCATGTCTCGGGCCCGGTGAGGACTAGAAAGCACCAAGGCATGAATGGAATTGAGGCTGTTGAACAAGAAGTGGGGCTGCAGTTGCTGCCGCAATTGGGCAAGTTCCGCTTCCTTGGAAAGTTGAAGCATCTGCCCCTCACGACGATTGAGTTCCTCCTGTCCTGCCAATTTGGAAATCAACACCGCCAAGACCGCCAAAAATTGAAATACCAACCCAAAAACGGCCCAGCGGTAAAAAAAACTTGTGCCCAATAATTCCTGGTAGTGCGTCTCTTTGTCAAACCACCAAGTTAGGAGTTGTCCATGACCCCAGACGAGGCCCCCACTGAGCAAGAGTGGAAAAAGAAAGAGAAGAGATCCACTTTTGCGGTTGGGTGTGTAATGCCGAAACATCCGATCCAAGAGCAGCATCCCTCCCAAAAAAAAGAGCGCAAAAAAGAAGCCGTCCACCAAGGCTTGTTCTTCTTTCATTCCTAGGTGGAGCAGTAAAAAATAGGCCCCCAGAAACCAGATAAATCCGATTCCTGGGAGGATCCATTTCCCAAAACTTGAACTTGAAAAAGCAGTTAAATACAAGGGCTGGGGTAGATTTTAGAATGAATTAAAAGGATTTGATTTCCAATCCGCTGAATAATAAGGTTCCTTTCAGAATCAAGACCTTATTGGTATCCACTCCTCCCTCTCGGAACCTGCGCTTGTCTTCCAGACCCGCAGCAATATTGGAAACTTCGGTACGCACATCCCAGTGCGGAGGAATGAGCAACTTGACCCCACCAAACCCAACTTCCAAATCCAAGGTCGCAATGCCCGTAAAATCAACTTGCGTCAAGTCTAAGTCTAGCCCTCCAAATAGCACAGTTACCTTACCACCTTGGAAATTTTTGGTCATCAACTTTCGATCGACTCCGCCAAAGATGACGCTCTCTTTGATTCGATCCATAAAGGCCGTGCCCGTTGCGCGGACAAATCCTGAATCTGGAGCTTTAGTGGGCTCTTCCTGTGAGGAAGTAGCATCCTCCACCACTTCGACAGACTCAACTTTTTCAGCATTGGATGCTTCTTTTTTGTTTTTTCTGGAGGTCTCCCAATTTTTTCTAGCCTCATCAATGACTTTGTATTCCCGCTTTTTATGGGTAATCAAATAGATACCGAGTGCGATTAAGCCTACCGGCCAAATGAATTGGTCTAGACCTAGGTCTAGGTCAAACTCTCTCTTTAGTAAAAAGTAAACCCCTATGAAGAGCACCACAGATCCAAAAAAACTCTTGAACTGCTGACTGATGAGTGTGTAGGTACCTACCGCAATCAGAATCATTGGCCAGGTCAGTACCCAGTCCGGAACAAAGAGTCCGAGCTTTCTGAACAGAAGGACTAGGCCTATTCCCAGGATGATCACTCCAAAAGCAATACTCCCGTCATTTTGTGGTTTGGTGTAGTTGTTCATGTGATTTGAATTTAGTGAAACAAAACTAGTAGTCCTATCCTAGCCTTCCTTGTAGCATCCGATGAAGTCCTGTGAAAAATCGGTAAAGGCCCCAACCTAGTCGGTCAAAAAGATTTCCCTTCTGTACTCAACGAGTAGACATCAAAAATTCGGCAAAGAGGAGGTCCTCGGGTGTAGTCAATTTAATGTTTTCGGGATTCCCTTCCATCAGGCTGATTTCCCATCCTTGGTGTTCGTAGACGGTAGCATCATCGGTAAAAATAGCCAACTCCTCCACCGCAAATGCTTGTAGGAGCGGCTTCAATTGAAAAGTTTGGGGCGTTTGCACCAATCGGTAATGGGTTCGATCTTGGAAACTACTTTCACCAGCAGCACCCACCTTGCGCAAGGAATCCTTTAAGGCCACCACTGGGATCGCACTTCCTTTTTCCGCTGCTTGTTCAAAACTGTTTCGAATTACTTCCTCAGTCACAAAAGGTCGTACCCCATCGTGAACTGCGACAAGACCTTCTTGAAAGGGAAGTGCCAACAATCCATTTTTTACGGATTGAAAGCGACTACTTCCTCCCGCAATCAGCTGATGGGGAAGGTCAAAGGCATGGGAAGCGCATAATTTATTCCAGAACTCGAAGTCCTCCTTAGGCAATACCAAAATCAAAAGTAAGCTGGGATCAGCCTGAAAAAAGCGCTCCAGGGTATGCATCAATACAGGCTTTCCTGCCAAGGGAAGGTATTGCTTGGGAAGGGAGGTCCCCATCCGCATTCCTTTTCCACCGGCGACGAGTATTGCTGCTTTGTTCATGTGCGTTGAATTCTTACAAAAATAAAGTTCCATTCGAAACGCGCCTCCTAATTGAGCATATTTCTATGCTCAAAATGATTCTGCTATCTGTAGATGAAAACATGCTGGATAAAAATCGAAAAGGCAAAAAAAAGTCCCGCAGGTGCGGGACAGATTCGAATTACAAAATCAACATAGAATCACCATAAGAGAAGAATCGGTATTTTTCTTTAATGGCTTCCTTGTAGGCCTTCATGATCAAGGGATATCCTCCAAAAGCGGAGGCTGTCATCAGAAGCGTAGACTCAGGGAGGTGGAAATTGGTGATTAAGGCATTGGCGATTTTGAAGTCATAGGGAGGGATAATGAATTTATCCGTCCAACCGCTGCTCTCCTTGAGGCGTCCTCCTGCTGTAACTGAGGATTCCACAGTTTTGAGGGAGGTTGTTCCCACAGCCACCACACGTTTTTTCTGGTCCAAGGCTTGGTTAACCAATTCTACTGTCTTTTCTGGAATGAAGTAATTTTCAGAATCCATCTTGTGTTTGGTCAGATCTTCTACATCTACTTGTCGGAAGGTGCCTAGGCCCACGTGAAGGGTAATTGGAGCGATTTCTACCCCTTTCAATTCCAAACGCTTTAGTAATTGTGGCGTAAAGTGAAGCCCTGCAGTAGGAGCAGCAACAGCACCCACATTTTTGGCAAATACGGTTTGGTACCGTTCTCTATCCTCAGGTTCAATCGCACGTTCAATGTACTCCTTCAATAGTGGGGTTTCACCAAGCGTATCGATGGTTTTGTGAAATTCTTCTTCCGTGCCATCAAATAGGAAACGGATGGTTCTACCTCTAGAAGTGGTGTTGTCAATGACCTCAGCCACCAGGTCGCTATCTCCAAAGTAAAGTTTATTGCCTACTCTGATTTTTCGAGCTGGATCTACGAGTACATCCCAAAGTTTGAATTCCGCATTGAGTTCTCGCAACAAAAAAACTTCGATTTTGGCACCCGTTTTCTCCTTATTCCCGTATAGACGAGCAGGGAAAACCTTGGTATCATTGGTGACAATTACATCCCCCTCACCAAAGTACTCGAGAATATCCTTAAAGGTACGGTGCTCAATTTCTCCAGTTTTTCGATGAACGACCATCAATCTGGACTCATCCCGATTTTCAGTAGGATAGAGTGCGATCAATTTTTTGGGAACTTCAAATTTGAAATCAGATAATTTCATATACGGCGTTTAGGAGTAGTTGACTTAGTCGAACTCGATAAGCAGATTACTTTTAAAAAATGCAAAGATAAGTACAATAATGCCCAATTTCACCTAACTTAACAAATTGTTTTAACCAACTACTTATTCTATGCTCTTTTTAAAGCTTTCTTGGGAAAGTTTTAGGTTTGCCATTTCGGCCTTAAAATCTAACCTTACTCGCACCATTCTTTCCCTTTTGGGGGTGACTATAGGTATTTTTGCCATCATTGCAGTATTCACCTTGGTGGATTCCTTAGAACAAAAAATCAAGTCTTCCTTTGCCTTCTTAGGCACCAACGTGATGCGCGTTGACCGATTCCCTTTTGCCAATGGTCCTCAGGATTACCCCTGGTGGAAATATTTTCAACGACCCCCAGGCACCTATGCCGAATACAAATTTTTGGAGGAACGCTTAACCAATGCAGATGGAGTGACTATTTCAGCCTCTTCCACGGCAACAGTTCAAGCGGGCAGCAATTCTTACGAGGGAACTTCACTTTCAGGAGTAGCCTACACCTATCAGGATGTATTTGAAGTAGCCCTAGAAGAAGGTCGCTATTTTTCAGAAGCAGAAATCAATGCTTCCCGCAACTTGATCATTGTCGGTAAAAAAATCGCCACTACCTTATTTCCAAATCAGGAAGTCTTGGGCAAGGAAGTGAAGGTCAAGGGGATGAAATTTACCATCATCGGGGTTTTTGAAGAGGAGGGAGAAGGATTTTTGGAACTTCCTTCCAAAGACGAAGCCTGCTTGGTGCCCTTTGGTGCATTTAGTAAAATGTACTACACGGGTCGGGATGGGCTTGAGCCCACCATCGCTGCCAAAGGCAGGGATACGGATGTGGGCCTTGTGGCTTTGGAAAATGAAATGGCTGGCTTGCTTCGTGCCAAACGAGGATTGAAGCCTACCCAAGAGAATAACTTTGCGCTCAACAAAACCGAATTTATCCAAAACGCAATCGGATCTATTTTTGATGTGATCTCCGTTGCTGGATGGGTAATTGGCGGTTTCTCCATTTTAGTAGGAGGCTTCGGTATTGCCAACATCATGTTTGTGTCGGTACGAGAGCGAACCAACATCATTGGGATTCAAAAATCTTTGGGCGCAAGAAACTACTTTATCCTTTTCCAATTTCTCTTTGAGGCAGTTTGCTTGAGTTTGATTGGTGGCGGTTCAGGGATCCTGTTGGTCTACCTCTTGAGTTTCGTTCCTTTAGGAAGCCTAGATCTGATTCTCTCCTTCAACAATATCATCCTTGGCTTGGGCGTATCCTCTGCCATCGGCGTGGTCGCTGGCATTGTACCAGCCACGCTTGCTGCACGGATGGACCCGGTGGAAGCCATACGAACCAATTAATCAACAACAAAAAAGGTCCCGCGCGAACGGGACCTTTTTTGCTAAATTACGCGTAGTTAACTACTTAATCTTCCAAAGAAATGGTCGGTTCGGTTGGTAGCAATCCTGATGCTCCTTTGATTTTTCCTTCGAGTTCTTCCAGCAATTCTGGATTGTCCAAAAGCAAACTTTTTACTGCATCACGTCCTTGACCTAGTTTTTCCCCATTGTAAGAGAACCAGGATCCTGCTTTTTTGATGATTTCAAGTTCCACACCTAGGTCAATCACTTCACCTACTTTAGAAATTCCCTGACCATACATGATGTCAAATTCCACCACCTTAAACGGAGGCGCTACCTTGTTTTTTACCACCTTCACGCGGGTTCTATTCCCCAATACGCTATCTGCACCCTCTTTGATCTGTCCTACGCGGCGGATATCCAAGCGTACCGAAGCATAAAATTTCAAGGCATTTCCACCTGTCGTGGTCTCTGGGCTACCAAACATCACCCCAATCTTATCCCGGAGTTGGTTGATAAAAATACAAGCACAGCCTGTTTTGTGAATTGCTCCAGTAAGTTTACGAAGTGCCTGTGACATCAAGCGCGCCTGAAGGCCC
>JBANGF010000341.1:0-2614 GCA_037975655.1 Bacteroidota bacterium
AAAAGGCTAGGCCTAGCCCTAAAGGAATCGAAGTGGATACTACTCCATAATACATCGAAACAGATGAAATGGCTAAAAATAGGGTAATTGGAATTGAAATATGTGTTCTTGAAATTCGCTCAAGGACGGGATTAGAAAACAGAGTAGCCGAACCAAAATTATCAGGTCGATCTAATCTCCCAATCTTTTTCATGGTAAACAGTGGTTTAGGTAGTTTTCAAAAATAGTTTTGTACTAGGGGTATTAACTATCCTACAAAAATAAGGGTTTCCGTTTTTTGAAAATTTTTTCACTTTACTGACTTAACTCATGTTTTTTTTGTCGCTTGGGTCAAGGCAATGGTTTTTCGGTAATAGCCCTCATACAAGGGAAGGATCTGGTCAATGTCAAATTCCTTCGCACGAGCCAAAGCCCGCTCCTTGAATCCTGGCAAGTTGGCGGCATCCAAAATAAATAGCGCTTTTTTGGTCATGTCCTCTACATCTCCCACCTCACAAGCAAAGCCGGTTACCCCATCCAAATTGAGTTCAGGTATCCCACCCGCATTGGAGGACAGGACCGGCACTTCACAGGCCATCGCTTCCAAAGCAGCAAGTCCAAAACTTTCTTTTTCCGAAGGCATCAAGAAAAGATCAGCCACGGACAACACTTCCTCCACAGCCTCAAGCTTCCCCAAGAAACGGATGTCTTCGCAAGTACCTAGGGTGCGGCAAAGACGCTCCATGCGATCCCGCTCGGGTCCATCTCCCACTAAGAGTAACTTGGCAGGGATTTCTTTACGAACATTGTAAAATACATGGATGACATCTTCTACCCGTTTTACCTTACGGAAATTGGAAGTATGCACGAGTAACATTTCCCCATTGGGGCAGATGGCCATCTTGAAGTGCTCCTTCCGTTGCTTCTTAAACCGCTCCAAATCGATGAAATTCGGAATTACCTCGATATCTCGTTTGACATCAAAGTAATCGTAGGTCTCTTTTTTCAAGTCCTCAGACACTGCCGTGACCCCATCGGATTGATTGATGGAAAAGGTGACCACAGGCTCGTAACTCGGATCTTTCCCCACCAAGGTAATGTCTGTACCATGCAGCGTAGTCACTACAGGAATGGAGATCCCCTCTGTCTTCAAAATCTGCTTCGCCATGTAGGCCGACGAAGCATGCGGAATCGCATAGTGCACGTGGAGAAGATCCAGCTTTTCATATTTCACCACGCTCACCATTTTGCTAGCAAGGGCGAGCTCGTAGGGTGCAAACTCAAATAAGGGATAACTCTTGATGTCTACCTCGTGGTAGAATAGGTTTTCACTAAAAAAATCGAGGCGCATCGGCTGCTTGTAGGTAATGAAATGAACCTCATGCCCCACTTTCGCAAGACCTTTGCCTAATTCAGTGGCAACCACTCCACTACCTCCGAAGGTAGGGTAACATACAATTCCTATTTTCATCTAGTTAAGCGAAGGCTATTCTAACGTGCTGATAACACGCTTCAACTATAGTTTTGTTCAAAATAAAAGATTTTTATGCATCCTTTTCCCCTCGGAAAAGAACCCAAGAAGAAAAAATCTAGCACACAACTCCACAAAAATCTGAGTAATTTACCAAAGAAATCGGAGACACTTATGAAACATACTGTTCTTTTACTCGGACTGGTGCTTCTCAGTTGGGCCTGTACCACGACCCCAAACTCAGAATCAGCCAAAGAAAAAATCGATCCCAGCACCTACTGGGGTGAAAATCCTTGGCCCGAAATCCGCAAAAAACGGATCAATCAATTGCTTCCTGAAGCCTTGAAAAATGCCAAGGTTGCGAGTTGGCTTGTAATCTGTAGAGAAAACTACAACGACCCCATCGCCACCCATGTGGGCGGTGAAAACGCAAGCGGTACGGCAGCCTTTCTTTTTTACACGGACGAGACGGGATTCCACTCCCTTGCTTTTTCCCCAGAAGGAGAAGCAAAGGCCCTGGAAGACCTTGCCATCCATGAAAAAGTAGAGCGCATCCCTCGAGGCGAATCTGCAGTCGCCAGAGCGGTGGCCTTCATCAAAGAAAAAGGCTTTCCTACTATTGCTATCAATACCTCTGCCAGCAATGAGATGGCCGATGGACTTACGCATAGCCAGCACCAAGAATTGGCTTCCTTGATGGGAAGAGATGTAAACAAACTCGTTTCCTCTGAAGAATTGGTGTACGAATGGCTTTCCATCAAACTCCCCGAGGAAGTAGAAATCCTAAAGAAGGCCGCGCAATTGGCTTCTGATTTTCAAGAAGAGGCCTATGCCAGCATCATCCCTGGTAAAACCACCGACGCGGAGGTTGCTAAATTCCTAAAAGCCAAAATGGCCGAATACGGTGTAACCGATGCCTGGCATCCCGATCAAAATCCAAACGTCAACTCTGGTCCTGACCGTGGCCACTCCCATGCCACCGATAAGGTGATTCAGCCAGGAGATGTCATTCAAACCGACTTTGGTGTCAAATTGTACGGGATATGGGTGAGCGACATCCAGCGCTTTGCCTATGTGCTCAAGGAAGGTGAAACCAGCGCACCGAAGGAAATTCAACAGTACTGGGAAAATGGAAAAGCAGGGAGTCGAATTGCACTAGCGGCC
>JBANGF010000002.1:0-7794 GCA_037975655.1 Bacteroidota bacterium
ATAAGGAACCTTTGTATTGTCTTGGAGACATTGTTCACAACGACATGGAGGTCAAGCGATTGAGCGAAAAAGGATTGATCGTAATTGATCGCGAACAGTTACAGGAGTTGAGCAATTGTAAGGTGTTGATTCGTGCGCATGGAGAGCCGCCAGAGACCTATAAGTTGGCCATTGAAAACAACATCGAATTGATCGATGCTTCTTGCCCAGTGGTGCTTAAACTTCAGAATCGAGTGAAAAATGCCTTTGATAAGATGGAGCGTGAGAATGGGCAAATCGTCATTTATGGTAAAAAAGGCCACGCCGAAGTGATCGGATTGACTGGACAGACTTTGGAAAAGGCGATTGTGGTGACGGACGATTCGGATCTGGATAACCTCGATTACAATCGCCCAATCACCTTATTTAGCCAGACCACCAAAAGCACGAAGGGTTTTTATGCGCTATCTGAAAAAATTGAAGGTCGGATCAAGGATGCAAAAGGGGAGTTGACTGAGATTGATTTCAATTCCAATGACTCCATCTGCCGGCAAGTTTCCAATCGGGAGCCTCAATTGCAACGCTTCGCCCAAGAAAATGATGTGATTTTGTTTGTGTCAGGAAAGAAAAGTTCCAATGGAAAAGCCCTATATCAAGTATGTCTCTCAGAGAATCCAAGAAGCTATTTCATTGAGAATGAAGAAGAAATAGAAACAGACTGGTTTCAAAATGCAGAGCGAGTGGGCATTTGTGGAGCTACCTCCACGCCGATGTGGTTGATGGAGCAGGTCAAGACCTTTGTCAGTGGTATTTCGGAGCGCATCCTACAAGTATAAGTGCACTTTCTTGAGTCGTATTTCTTTCTAATAAAACTTCCAACAATTAATGTGACTTTAGCTACATCTCGAAAGGTTTTTTCATAGATTTGTGGCGTTTTTAAAGGCTCATAGTTCCAAACAGATATGTCAAAAATAGTGAAGCTTAAAAAAGGGTTTGACCTGAAGCTTGTAGGAAAGGCTCCGTTGGAGTTAATCCAAGTGCCTGCAGCGACCCATTTTGCCATTAAACCCACGGATTTTCCGGGGATTCAACGTCCCAAAGTGCTCGTAAACGAGGGAGATACTGTAAAAGCAGGCACTCCAATTCTCTTAGACAAGGCCATGGATCAGGTAATCTACGCTTCTCCTGTTTCTGGAGAGGTAGTGGAAATCAAGCGTGGCGACAAAAGGAAGTTGTTGGAAATCAAAATTCTTGCGGACAGTGCGGTAAAGCACGAAAAAGCCGAAGCCTTGGATTTAGGTCTAGATCGAGCCACTTTAGCTGGAAAACTTGCTGGTTCAGGGGTTTGGCCAAACATCATTCAACGCCCTTTTGGTATTGTGGCCAATCCAGCCGACTCACCGAAAGCCATCTTTGTTTCGGGATTTGATACACATCCTTTGGCAGCAGAAGTACCCTTCATCCTTCAAGGAGAAGAACGTTACTTTCAAGCAGGTATTGATGCGCTAGCCAAATTGACTACTGGCAAAGTTCACCTCAATGTGGATGGGGCAAAGCAGATTCCAGCGATCTTTGCTGGGGTAAAAAATGCACAGATCAACCAGTTTTCTGGCCCACACCCTGCAGGAAATGTGGGAACACAAATTCACCACCTCGATCCCATCAACAAAGGAGATATTGCTTGGACTGTTTCCCCTTATGGAGTGGTTCAAATCGGCAAATTTGTTTTGGAAGGAATTTATGATGCTTCCAAGGTTGTTGCCTTGACAGGTTCTGAAATGAGTCAAAAAGGCTACGTAAAAACCCACATAGGAGCCAATGTAAGCACTTTTTTAGGAGGAATACCCCAACCTGAAACTTTACGTATCATCTCAGGTAACGTATTGACAGGAGAAAAAATTGAAAAAGATGGATACCTAGGTTTTTATCACAACCAGGTAACTGTAATCCCAGAAGGGAAATATGAGGAGTTCTTGGGCTGGTTGAAGCCAAGTGCTTCCAAACTCAGTTTTCATAAAGCGATTGGAATGTTTTCCTTCCTTAAAGGCGGCGAATTCAAAGTGGATACCAATACGCACGGAGAAGAGCGTCCATTTGTAGTTTCTGGCGTATTTGAGAAAGTAATGCCGATGGATATTCTGCCTACTTACTTGTTCAAAGCCATCGTGACTGAGGATTTTGATGAGATGGAAGAGCTTGGCTTGTATGAAGTAATTGAAGAAGATGTGGCGCTTTGCGAATTTGTAGATCCTTCCAAAAATGACCTACAAGAGCTAGTCCGCCATGGGATTGAATTGTTAATGTATAATTAAGCTATGAAGTTATTACAAAATCTCTTCGATGGAATGAAGCCAAACTTTGAGAAGGGAGGCAAATGGGAAAAATTCCATACCCTGTATGAAGGGCATAGAACCATTGCTTTTGCCCCTGACTTGATTACCAAGTCCAAAGGAGCGCAAATCAAAGATGCTACAGACTTGAAGCGAGTGATGATCACTGTTGTGATTGCCATGATTCCAGCATTACTGTTTGGTATTTTAAATATTGGACACCAGCACTTCATTGCTACTGGTGCAGAAGGTACATTTCTAGACAAGGCCATTTTTGGAGCACTTTCGGTGTTACCAATTTTGATTGTTTCTTACGCAGTGGGTTTGGCAACAGAGTTTACATTCTGTGTAATCCGAAATCACCCTATCTCTGAGGGGTATTTGGTAACCGGGATGTTGATTGCCTTGGTGATGCCTCCATTTATTCCGCTATGGCAGGTAGCTTTGGCTACCATTTTTGCTGTGGTGATTGGAAAAGAAGTATTTGGTGGCACGGGAATGAATATTCTCAACGTGGCCATGACCGCAAGAGCATTCTTATATTTTGCGTATCCAGCACAGATTTCTGGGGATCAAGTATGGACTTACCTAGGGGATAAGACTGCTGTGGATGGTTTTTCTGGGGCTACGGCTCTTGGTGTGGCTTACAACTCTAGCATTGACGGTACTCCTGTAGTGGAGGCTTTGTCCACGCACAATGCAGCCTTAGGAGCGGATTACAGTTTCATGAGCATGTTTATGGGCTGGATTCCTGGTTCCATTGGTGAAACCTCTACTTTGATGGCATTGATTGGTGCGGTGATTCTAATCGCTACAGGTGTAGCAAGTTGGAAAATCATTGTTGGTGGATTCGGAGGAGCTTATGTAATGGGTCTTGTAATGAATGCCTTGGCAGTGAATGAATACATGGCGATGCCTGCCGAATACCATTTGGTAATGGGTGGTTTGGCTTTTGGAGTAGTATTTATGGCCACTGACCCTGTATCTGCTGCGCAGACCGAACTGGGCAAATGGATTTATGGAATTTTAATTGGGGTGTTTACGGTAATTATTCGTGTGACCAACCCTGCATACCCTGAAGGCATCATGTTAGCAGTTCTTTTCATGAACGTGGTTGCTCCATTGATCGATCACTATGTAGTTAAGGCAAATAAAACAAGGAGGTTACAACGTGCAACAGTCTAATACTTACATCATCGTCTATTCTGCTGTGTTGACCATTATCTTGGGGTTGTTACTCTCAGGATCAGCACAGTTGCTAGGCCCTTGGCAGCAAGAAGCCATTGCCTTGGATAAGAAAAAGCAAATCCTAGGTGCAGTTATTTCTGCAGAAGAAATCGCTGCCATGACTCCTGAGGAAGTGAATACCTTTTATTCTACTCGAATTTCTTCCACCGTGGTAGACATCACGGGTAAAGAAGTGACCACTGAAGGAGTCAGTGCAGAGAAGGTAGAAATTGCGAAGGATTACAAAAAACCAGCTGAGGAGCGTACTTATCCAGTATTTATCTTCCATGCTGAAGGCAATCCAGAGGCAGTTGAATCGTACATCTTCCCGATGTATGGTGCAGGTTTGTGGGATGCTATTTGGGGTTACCTTGCCTTGGATACTGACATGAACACGATTGGTGGTATTACCCTTGCCCACGCTGCTGAGACCCCAGGTCTCGGCGCACGAATCACTGAAGCAAAAGTACAGGAGAGGTATGTGGGTAAGAAAATTTTTGATGAATCTGGCGCCTTGGTGGCCGTGATGATGCAAAAAGGAGAAGGTAAAGATTATGCTTCTGAGGCTCATAAAGTGGATGGAATGTCAGGTGCTACCATTACTGGAAATGGTGTAAATAACATGTTGAAGTCCTACATGGGATGCTATGAGGCGTATATCAAATCCAAATCTGCTTCAAAAGCAGTCGCAGTTCTCTAATTAAAAACTCATTAAACTAAAGCAACTATGAGTGCTGAAACGATAGAAAAAGTACTTGAGAAAAAACCGGCTGAGCCTATTTTTTCTAAGCGTAGAAAAAAGTTAGTTACGGATCCTTTGATAGATGATAATCCCATCACTGTACAGGTTTTAGGAATCTGCTCTGCTTTGGCGGTTACTACCCAGATGAAACCTACTTTGGTTATGGCGATTTCCGTAATTTTTGTGGTGGCCCTTTCCAATTTTGTTATTTCCATCATGCGAAATACCATTCCGGCACGGGTCCGTATCATTGTCCAATTGGCAGTAGTCGCTACCTTGGTTACCTTGGTCAGTGAGGTATTGAAAGCCTTTGCTTACGATATGTACAAGGAACTTTCCGTATTCATTGGTTTGATTATCACCAACTGTATTGTAATGGGTCGTTTGGAGGCTTTTGCGATGGGAAATAAACCCTACGACTCGATGCTAGATGGTTTAGGTTCTGCATTGGGTTATTCTTGGATTATCTTAACTGTGGCCTTCTTCCGTGAACTTTGGGGATCTGGAGCCGTATTTGGAATTCCTGTTTTCCAATATGTTTCTAGTTTGTTTGGTCCAGATTTCAAGTTGGCCACCAATGGATTGATGGTTACCCCAGTAGGAGCATTTATTATTTTAGGGCTGATTGTTTGGGTACAGCGTACCAAAACAGGCTATGTGGAACATTAATTAAGACGCACTAACAATGGAATTATTCAGCTTAGGTATTCGGTCGATTTTTATCGACAACATGATTTTCGCCTACTTCTTGGGGATGTGCTCTTTCCTTGCCGTTTCCAAAAAAGTTAGTACTGCAGTTGGTCTTGGAGCGGCTGTTGTATTTGTGTTGGGAGTCACAGTTCCCTTCAACTGGGTATTGAATGAGTTTGTATTGAAAGAAGGTGCTCTGACTTGGATCTCTGCGAGTATGTCCACTATTGATTTGTCCTTTTTACGCTTCATCATGTTTATTGCCATCATTGCAGGTATCGTGCAATTGGTAGAAATGGTGGTTGAAAAGTTCTCCCCTGCCTTGTATGGTCAGTTGGGTATTTTTCTTCCTTTGATTGCGGTAAACTGTGCGATTCTAGGTGGCTGTCTATTTATGGCTCAGCGTGATTATACCCTTGCGGAGTCTGCAGTATATGGCTTTGGTTCAGGTTTTGGCTTTATGCTAGCCATCGTTCTTTTGGCAGCTATCCGTGAACGTTTGAAGTATTCCATGGTTCCCAATGGCTTGAAAGGTCTAGGAATTACCATGTTGCTTACTGGATTGATGGGCATTGCTTTCATGTCCTTTATGGGCATTGACCTTTAAATCGGTTGATATAAAAAAGTTGAGGCTCTGAAGATATCTTCAGGGCCTTTTTTTGTGCAGAAAATTATTGCCTAACTTCATTGAAACAAAACAATTCGCTAGACTTATGAAAACGCTCTTCACTCTACTTCTTCTTTTTGTTTTTCAACTTTCCTCTCTTGCGCAAGATTCCCAGTGGATCGAATTGTTTTCTGGGAAAGACTTATCAGGTTGGAGGATTTCTGAAAACCCATCGTCTTTTTCAGTCGAGGATGGGCTTCTCAAAGTTGCAGGTCCTAGAGCCCATGCATTTTATGCAGGAAAAGTAGGTGGAGCCGATTTTAAAAATTTCGAATTGATGGTGGAGGTGAAAACCCTACCCAAAGCCAATTCTGGAATTTTCATCCACACGGCTTACCAAGAAAGGGATTGGCCAGAAAAAGGGTATGAGGTTCAAGTGAACCAAAGCCACTCCGATTGGCGAAAATCAGGAAGCCTGTATGCTGTTCAGGATGTATCTGAAGTGTATGTCAAGGACGGGGAATGGTACACCTATCATGTGATTGTAAAAGAAGATCAAATTTCAGTAGCTCTAGACGGCAAGGTGATCATGGAATACGATGAGTCTTCCGATACGAAACGAACTTCTCCTCTGGGACAGAAGCGCTTTGATCGAGGGACAATTGCCCTTCAAGCACATGATCCAGAAAGTATGGTCTATTACCGATCTGTTAAAATCAAACTTTTAGATTGAAAGTAGAGTTGATCCCTTACCAACAAACGCATTCCAATACCTAAATTCATGGCTTTTACCTACCGCAAACTGCTGGCTTATTTCCTTAGAGGCTTGTTATTTCTTACCCCTTTAGCGATAACGTGCTATATTATTTACCAGCTTTTTCTTTTTTTGGATAATCTGATTCCGGTACCTATTCCAGGAATAGGAATCTTGATGGTGCTGGCTTTGATTACGTTTGTAGGATATTTGGCAAGCCTAATTTTCACCAAACCACTTTTCGATTGGTTTGAGCGGGGAGTTTTTAAGATCCCTTTTGTCAACCTCCTATACACCTCGATCAAAGATTTGATGGGTGCTTTTGTAGGGGAAAAGAAAAAATTTAATTCTCCAGTCTTAGTGGAAGTGTCTGAAAGTTTGCACCGGCTGGGTTTTGTAACTCAAGAGGAGATGTCTTCAATTGGAGCTCCAGGTATGGTGGCCGTTTATTTCCCCCATAGCTACAATGTATCTGGCAATGTATTCCTTGTTAAAAAGGAAAAAATCACGCCGCTCAAAGGAGTTAAAAACTCTGATGTGATGAAGTTTATGGTGTCGGGTGGCGTCTCTGCCATAGAGCCTTCTAAAGAAGAAAATTAGCCATTTTTTTAACAGCCAAATTGACTCAGGTGGTGATCTACGTGTTTGGCATGAAATCGTTCCCACTCATCAAAGTTGAGTGGGCCAAAGCCTGGATGAGGGGTTTTCTTCGTTGGATTTTCTTGGAAAATCAATTGGTAGGCATCCCAACTTTTAATCAATTCTGCTTTGGCAGCCTCCAGATTTGGAAAGCGAAGGTCGAGCAAGGTGTCTGGTAAGCCTGGAGCTTTAACTCCTTTTGGAAAGGGGAGATCCGTAAATAGCAGGGCTTGTTTTCGTGCCAATTGCTTTTCATTGGGCTCAAATTCTGGAATTGGGATTCTACCAGTAGACATTTTTAGGGTGAGAATCAAATGTTCCACCATATGTTGAGGTGTGAGTATACCAAATTGGGCTTCAGTGGTTGGGCCCAATTGGTGCAGCCGTTGGAGGAGTGTTTCTTTATTCATCTATGAAAAGATATAAAAAAAAAGCGTTTGATAGAATCAAACGCCTTTATTCATTAATGAACTCTAGAATATCGTTTTAGCTTCCGCACATTTCGCAGCCCTCTGGATCGTCCAAAGAGCAGGCAATAGCATCTTGCTTTTGTGTTTTTAGTGCTTCAGTTTCGTTTGCCTTTTCCATTTTTGGTTGCTCAAGTTGAGACTTGTCTAAGGTAAACTTGATTGCTGCAGTGGCAGCTTGCGAGCGGAGGTAGTACATGCCTGTTTTGAGACCTTTTTTCCATGCATAGAAGTGCATGGAGGTCAACTTGCCAAAATTTGGATCTTGCATGAAGATGTTCATGCTTTGAGATTGGCAGATGTAGGCTCCGCGATCTGCGGCCATTTCGATGATTACCTTTTGGGAAATCTCCCAAACT
>JBANGF010000060.1:0-6673 GCA_037975655.1 Bacteroidota bacterium
CTAAGCGTTTTACTCTCTTTAGTCATGTCTATACCGCTTGGAATGCTAGCAGGGGCATTTCAGGGTAATTTTTTATCCTCCTTTCACCAATCCTTTCTTGAAGCTGCCATCCCAGAGGAACTAGCAAAATTTGGAATCTTATACTTACTGATTTGGAAAAGTAAGGAACTGAATCATAGTTATGATGGGATAGTTTATTCAGTTTTTGTTTCGCTAGGTTTTGCCCTCATTGAAAATATTATGTATGTCTTTGAAGGGGGATTTTCTGTTGCTATTGCACGAGCAATTCTAGCGGTGCCAGGTCATGGTCTCTTTGGAGTAATGATGGGATATTATTTTTCATTAGCAAGATTTCATGAGGGAGGAAAACGAAGGGAGTTCTTACTAAAATCACTTGCCATCCCTATTCTTTTCCATGGAGCTTATGATTTTCTCTTATTCTATATGGGAGCCTCTTCTGAAAATATCCTTTTAGTAGGTTTTCTCCTTATCCTTTTTGCGGGGGTGGTCATTCTACTTTGGAGGAAAGGACTTGCTAAGGTTAAACAACATCTGGAACAGGATAAAAGATTATTAGGCAATTAAATTGAACCATATATAAAAGGTATCAAGATTCGCTAGTTGGGGTAATTTTTATCACTACTTTTTTCATACATGTCCCAATCACATGGAAAACCTTGGCATTTACTAAAATCTGCTACATTTGTTTGAATTGAATCCTTCAATGTCTTGACCATGAAAAAAATTATCCTCCCCCTACTCTTGATCTCGGCCACAGCAGTGGGTCAGTCCAAACTTCGTCCCAGCATTGACCAAAAAGCCCAAGGGGTGGAAGCCAAAGTCATCGAGTGGAGACGGGATTTTCACCAGCACCCCGAACTGGGAAATCAGGAAGTGCGCACCGCCAAGATCGTCGCCGATCACCTCCGGTCCCTTGGTATGGAAGTCACTGAAAATGTAGCAGTCACTGGCGTAGTTGGTGTCCTTCGTGGCGGCAAGCCCGGTCCCATGGTGGCCCTACGCGCCGATATGGATGCCCTTCCCGTGACGGAACGAGTGGATGTACCCTTCAAGTCTACCGTGACCGCTACCTACAATGGACAGCAAACAGGCGTGATGCATGCCTGTGGACACGACTCCCACACCGCCATCTTGATGGGGGTAGCCGAAGTATTGGCAGCACATAAAAATCAATTGGAAGGTTCGGTCAAGTTTATTTTCCAACCTGCAGAAGAAGGGGTCACGGAAGTACCAATGGCAGGGGCCGAATTGATGGTGAAAGAAGGAGTCATGAAAGACGTGGACGCCATTTTCGGCCTGCACATCTGGGCACAGGTAGAAGCCGGAAAAATCGGCTACCGTCCAGGCCCTACCATGGCCGCAGTGGATATCCTAGGCATCAACGTACTGGGCACCCAAGCCCACGGTGCTTCCCCTTGGTCGGGGGTAGACCCCATCGTCACCTCTGCTCAGATCATTACGGGTCTGCAAACCATCCTTTCCCGCAGCGTAAATGTGACCGAAAACCCAGCAGTAGTCACCGTAGGTGCTATTCATGGAGGTATTCGACACAACATCATCCCTGAAAAAGTAGAGCTCATCGGCACCATACGCACCTTTGGAGATGCCCAACAAGCACTTGTACACCGCAGAATCAACGAAATCGCCACCAATATCGCTGAAAGTGCTGGTGCCAAAGCAGAGGTCAACATTCTCAAACTTTACCCTTCCACAATCAATGACGAGGCCTTGACTGCCAAAATGCTTCCTACGCTTCAGGCTGCTGCAGGAAAAGAAAATTTGATCTTGATGGACCCAATGACGGGTTCAGAAGACTTTAGCTTCTTCCAAAAGGAGAAGCCAGGGGTATTTGTGTTTTTGGGTGGCATGAAGCCAGGTGCTGACCCACTCAAAACCCCCTCCCATCACACCCCAGACTTTTACCTAGATGAAAGTGGATTCGTACTCGGCGTCCGCGCCTTGAGTTACCTGGTGGTGGATTACATGGGGATTAAGAAATAAGCAAAAAAGTCTATTCTCTTTCTAAGAAATTTGGGAGCGAGGTTCACTATTCAAGTAAACACATGAATTTTGCTCGTGTAGGATCTTTGTACATTGTACTTCGTACTTGGTACCTTATCCTCTTTCTACCGCGGGCAGTTGTAAACATTCCCTAATCCTTAAACCACCAATTCGGATATTCCTCAGTACTATTGGGGAATGCCGAACAGCTCAAGCAGGTGGGTAAGTATTGGTCGTAACGCTTGCCCGGAATGTATTCGCATTCTTTTTCCAAGTAATAGGGCACATCCCCTCGGGTGGTGAAGATTCGAGTTTCTCGCGACTTGGCAATTTCCACAAAACCTAAAACCACTTCCTTGGGATCATTGCTATTGCTGACATTCCCTCGAATCGCTGCTGGAGGGGAATCGAATACCGATCCGGAATTATTGACCACCTCACGCACCCGCTGCCAGTAGGTGTAGGCCTCTTTAGTAATGCTGAGCTGATTGACTAGAAAGTAGTGTCGACTTAAAAAGGACTGGTCTACCAAACGCTGCGCGATCAACTGGGTAGACTTTCCTCCCGGTCGATTGAGTACCTCTCCATTGACCAAAGTAATCCGCTCAGGATCTGGGTAAGCAAATACGATGCAATTGGGCGGAGGTTTATTGAATGGATTAGGGAAAAAGGTCAAGTCCCAAAAATAAGCCTCCTCGACGGACCAGCGCAGGTAATAAGCTCCAGTCACTTGAGGCAAGGTAAGTTCGGTTTTTAAGATCAACTGTGCTGCATCTGGATTATCGGCAATCCGTGCACGCTCAAAGGAATAGGACAAGGCATCTTCCCCCGAAATGGAGGGCATCACCTGTGGCGTTGAGCGGTAGGTTTTCGCCCCGATTTTAATTTCAATAAAGTAAGAAATCCCTGCTTCCAAAGGCTCCTCCAGCTCGTATTCATAGACCCCTGGGCGTACCTCTCGAAAACCCGCCCCTAAAAGTGGCTGTCCAGCTCTCCACAAAGTGATTTGCGCATTTTGAACGGGCCTGGGCGCATCATTTTGAGTATAATACCCATTAACAAAAAGGGGCGGTCGTTTGGCCGCAGTGGTGGTAGATAAATAAATGGTTTTGGTCCCTTTGGTATCGGTGATCAAACCCGATACAATCAGCCGTTCGGTATCGGCCTTTTCCAAGGGGAAACTGATCTGATCCACACAAGCACTGATCCCCAAAAGTAGAAGAATTAGACTCCAAATTCGCAACTTAGTCATCGGCACCTCCCAACTGAATGCTGTACGATATGGATGGGAAAATTGCCCCCAAAATAGCGAGGCGGTACGGACGCAATTGTTGGGAATCTCCATCTTTTTTCCAAAAAACGGAATAGGCATTTTTACGCCCAAACAGATTGTAAATTCCAAAATTTAAGCTGTCCCCCTTTTTTGAAAACACCTTCTCTACCGTGTAGGAAAAATCTAATCGGAAGTAATCCGGAATGCGGTAAGCATTTCTTAGCGAGTAATCTGGGACCACCAAGCCTCCATTGAGGTAGTAGGAAGCCGTAACTGCCGAGACGGGACGACCGGTAGCGTAATTCATCGTCAAGTTGAGTAGACCACGGGGGTACATCTTGCGACTCAAAATCAGATTCACTTCATGGGGCTTATCGTAGTTGGCCGGAGTCCAGGCATTTCCATTGATCTGCTCTTCGGCAAAAGAACTTGCCGATTGAAATAAAGACCTGGAATAGGTATAGGCAATCCATCCGGTCAAAAGTCCTACATTTTTCTTGACCATAAATTCCATCCCATAGGCTTTCCCCTTGCCAAATACGAGTGCTGTTTCGATTTGGGGATTGAGAAAGAGGTTGGCAAAATCCCGGTATTCCACTTGATTTTCTCCAAGCCGGTAAAAGGCATCTACCGTATACTCCCACTTGTTTCCCTCCGAATTGGTAAATACGCCAAGCGAAAAATTATCCGCCCGCTGCGGAGGAATATGAATGGTACTGAGCTGCCAGAGGTCGATGGGAGTAGGTCCAAAGGTCGCAGACACCGACTGAATGTATTGGTAAAGTCGGGCATAGCTTAACTTGAGCGAAGTGCGGGACGATAGATTTTGACGCAGCGCGAGGCGAGGTTCCCAGCCTCCATAGCTTTGGATGGAACCTTGGCCAAACACTTCCATTCCCTGGAGTTCATCGACAATTTTTGGGGCGTTGGCACGGTATTGGAATACCGTGTCCGGGCCCAATTGGCTGTAACGGGAATAGCGAAGCCCTCCAATCAAACTCGTAGTCTCGCTCAGTTCATAGTCCATGCTGAAAAAAGCAGCTCCTTCAATTCCTTTTTCCTTTCCCACTTGCTCTGCTTGGATAGCAGAAAATTCTCCAAAGGGTAGCCGTTTTTCGGGCTTGCCTTGGTAATGAATGGCTTCTACCCCCGCAGTGAAGGAACGTTTTTCATCCGCCCAGGTAGCATAGGCCTTGGCTTGCTGGTAGCGCATGCCATTGGAGACTTTAGCTGCCCCCACCCCTGAAGGGTCCAGAAAATTATTGTCAAAATTGCCACCCGCTACAAGTGCCCTTAGCGCTATTTTTTCGCTAATCAGTCCCTTGTACCGTAGGGTCCCCACGGCATTGGTCCAGTCGTAGCCAAATTGATCGGAAAACTGGAAGGTATCTCCAGTCACTAGCGTACTCAGATCCAAGCTATGCCCTTGCGCAATCTTCCACTGCATTCCCAAATAGCCATCGTAAAAATTGAGTTGACTGGCTTGAATATCCAGATCCCGTGCTTGCCCAAGTAGCCAGTTCACATTGGATTTTCGAGCGCCTAGGATTACACTGAGCTTCTCCTTCACCAGAGGCCCTTCAAGAAGAAGCTTTCCATTGGAGGTGCCAATTCCGGCCTGCCCCTGCCAAGCTTCCATAGATCCTGCCCGCATACTGATATCTAGTACAGCACCTGCCCGACCACCATAGGTAGCGGGGAGATTGCCTTTGTAGAGTGTGAAATTTTCCGTCACATCGGTATTGAATCCGGATAAAAATCCGAGTGCATGGTTTGAACTGAGTACCACCGCCTCATTCATCAAGATTAAGTTTTGATCGGTTTTGGCCCCCCGAACATTGATTCCAGAGGTACCTTCTCCTACCGATGATACACCTGGCATCATCTGGAGACCTTTGAAGATATCGGCCTCCCCCATAAAGGCAGGTATCGCCTTCAATTCCTTGGTATTAAGCTTGGCCACACCCGAAATGGGATTGCGGACGTTGCGGTCTGGATCATCCGATAAGACCACCACCCCATCCAACTCAAAGCTTTTGAGGGCCATGTCTAGGTTGATCACGCCATTGTCGTACAAATGCACTTCGGTAATCCGAGGTGCATGTGAAATGTGTCGAAAGACTACCCGATGTATACCAGGAGAAAGGGCTATTAAATAATACCCAAACTTGTCTGTAACCACCCCTGAAAAAATTCCGTTTACATGTACACCTGCCCCAACTAAAGCATCCCCTCCTTCTTGGGAGGTGATTTTACCAGTTAATACATAGGTAGCGGGATGTGGCAGTTCTGCCTTCCCAAAATAAAAAGTTAATGAATCCGATTGGGCGAAGGTAGGGAGTGCCACAAAAAAAATAATTCCAAAAAAAGCAGAGAAGAGTAAACTGAGCCCCTTTTTTTTAAAAGAATTCCGATAATTTCGTAAAAAAAGAATGTTCATTCCTGAGGTTTAAAGCAACTATCAGCAAGCACCATGAAACAGAAAGTAATCTATTTTCTTGTACTATTTACTTTGCTAGGTGGATGTAAGGAAGAAGAAAAGCCTGAACAAGAAGCCTTCATTTTCGGACAGTGGAACTTTCGCTGTACCGGCAATTGCATTCAAATATACAAATACGTGGGTGGAAAGCTGTATGTGGACAACATGAATAGTTTTCGAGAAGCGCCTGTGATCACCTACTCCAAAACACCAAAAGAGGAGAAGTACGCACTAATCGCCAAAGAGCTGGAACTTGCTTTTCCCAAGGATTACCTACTCCCTCGAGGACTATCTTTAATTGCCTGTCCTCTCTGCATCGAAGAAGGAGGTTATTATTTAGCCTACGAACGAGAATCCGAAATCATTTGGTGGCAAGTGGGGAAAATTCCGGAATTGTGGCCGGAAGAGATCCGCCCATTTATGCAGAAACTGGTACAAACCATCCCTCAACTCCCAGAAGAATAGCATCCACTCCAATATAAAGCCAAGGCCCCCTTCTAGGAGGCCTTATTTTTTAATCGCCAATCTTGAAATGAGCTCTTCGAAAAGGGTACTCATTACTGGTTCAGCTAGGCCAGCAGCAGCGATCACATCCTGCAGGGACACCTGATGGATTTTACCTGGTACCCCTAGGTCTGTGATGGCGGACAAGCCAAACACTTCCATCCCAGTGTGACAGGCCACGAGCACTTCAGGTACGGTGCTCATACCTACTGCATCTCCTCCGATAGTACGCAAGTAGCTGTATTCTGCGGGAGTCTCCAAGTTTGGGCCCTCTACGCCACAATACACTCCTGTATGCAACTTGATACCTTTTTCCTTGGCGATTTGCAAAGCCAATTCAATCAACCGAGGAGAATAGGGCACACTCATGTCTGGAAATCTAGGCCCCCAGGAAT
>JBANGF010000040.1:0-8173 GCA_037975655.1 Bacteroidota bacterium
TCCTCGCTTCAGGTGGCTTGCAAGGAGGAGGGGTCAACTTTGACGCCAAAATCAGACGAAACTCAACCGACCCTGAGGATTTATTCTTGGCGCACATTGGAAGTATGGATGCCTTTGCACGGGGCTTGATTATCGCTTCTGAGGTGCTTGAAAAGTCAGACTACCTGGCGCGCCGAAAAAATCGCTATGCCAGTTTTGATGCAGGGAAGGGTAAGGCCTTTGAAGAGGGGAAATTGACCCTTGAGGATCTACGGTCCTATGCCCTAGAAGTAGGGGAGCCTGTCCAAATCAGCGGGAAGCAGGAATACTTCGAAAATCTGATCAATAGATTTATCTAAATGAAAATGGGAGGCTTCAACCTCCCATTTTTTTTGTATTTAACCGAATCAGTTTTGCTTTTCAAAAGGAATGCTATCCAACAATTGGTTGGCCTTGGTCATTTGCTCCACTTGCTGTTGGTAGGCAGGATTGGCGGGAACCTGAGTTACTTTCTCTAAGAAATCTATGGTCTGAAATAATACAGACTGCCAATCTTGTGAGGTAATGGAAGAGGCGATCACGTGATCGCCTGTTTTCGGAAAAGCCATTTCTTTCTTTAGTGTTGGGGCTGTACCCAATTGGCCAAACATTTCTTGCATTTTGGCTACAGATACGACCATGTCCTTTTCTTGTTCGTTTTTATAATAATAACCCATAAATACAGGTTGCTTTACTTTTGAAAAGGTTTCTTCATTCATTTCGCTGTATAGAAGCACGGCCAAACTTTGGTAGCCATTGGCGTGGTATTCCTCAGACCAGTAATCTCCCTTTTCTCCTTCACGCTGCTGGTTCATCACTCCGTCTTCCAAGAGTGTTTTCTTCATGACCCAAAATACCCAAGGTTTAAAAAATCCTTCCAATAACCTTTTTTCATCACGAATGGCGGGCGAATAGAGTGCCAGGGCATGGATGTCTGCTTGCTGACTGGCGAGCAAAAGTCCTAGTGAACCACCCATGGAGGTGCCTACTACAATGACTTTTTCGCCCAAACTTTTACCTATTTGATACGCCTCACCTGCTGCATTGGCCAAGTCTTGAGCTGTTAAATATTCCATCCCATTTTTTCGGCTGATGCCATGCTCGGGTAGGCGGGTTACGAATAAGTTGGCACCAAAATGTGCTGCTAAGAAGCGATGCACTGGATCACCTTCCATGGGGCTAGCGCCAAAACCATGGATGTAGACGATGGAATAGGGTGTTTTTTGTTTATTCAAAGAATCAGACCAGATGATGTAGGCTTTGTTGCCAGGCTTCATCCCTTTGACAGTATCTTCTCGCGTTTTTAGGTAATCCTCAAGCCCTTTTGGATCACTTGGGACTTCAGGATAGGCAATGGTCAGCCGCTGGGTTTCCACTTTAGGTCCCACCATGTACACGATTGCCAGAATCATGGCGGTAGCAAAAAGGCCTAAGAATATTTTTTTAATCATGGGATGGGGTGCTAGGGAGTGAACTTATTGAGGATTTAAATATCTCAGTTTTTTAGTTCATTGTTTGACTAGAATATTTCGAATTTTTGTTTTTCTAGTCCTTACAACCTTCTAAGCCTAATTTTCGTTTAAATTCGCATTGTAAAACCCATAATTATGAAAAAAATACTAGCCCTTCTCATCTTCTTTGCCCTTGGATTCACTTCTCAAGCACAAGAAACTGCTGTTCCTCATCGCTCTTTGTTTTTGGAATTGGGTGGTTCAGGACTTGCCTACAGCTTTAATTACGATTTTCGATTTGATTCCACTCGAATCGATTCCTGGGGGATGCGAGTAGGTGCAGGCGGGTATGGAATAGAAGGAGATTCTTTTTTTTCGGTGCCAGTTTTGGTCAATAAATTGTATGGCAAGGGCCCGCATTACTTTGAATTAGGGGTAGGTGCTACCTTTTTTGGGTATACGAATGAACGATACACCTATTGTGCATCGGGATACTATGATGCAAATGGAATGTATGTATGTAATCAACAAGCCGTAAACGATGATTATAATTTTATCCTCCCAGTAGATGGAAATCCTAGTTTGATGGGAACCATGAATATAGGTTACCGTAAGATTCCAGTAGACGGAGGTTTTACATGGAGACTTAATTTAACCCCCATCTTCAATAACAATGGTTTCTGGCCTTTATTTGCTGGGGTAGGGTTTGGTTATGCGTTTTAAGCGCTAAGCCTACTGATTTTTTTCTTTTGCTAGCAGGTGTTTGGTGAGTTGTTGGGCTTTTTGCTCAAGATCAATGCCCAGTTCATCCCGAGTAACTCGAATGACTCTTTCTCGATCGGCAGCAGGCAGTTTGTTATAGCCCACCCAAGCACCAAGGATACCCCCAGCTAGGGAAGCCGTGGTGTCATTATCTCGGCCGTAATTGGTAAGGAAAGTAAGTGTACCTTGAAAATCAAAGTCCGTAAACAGCATGGCTGTAATCGCTTGCAGGTAGATTTCTCCCGCATGAAAAGGCATGTCCTGTTGACGGCGATCCAATTCGGTATACGCATAAATTAAGGCAGGATTATCCAAACTCATTCTATTTGGGAGGGAATCCAGTTTTTTTGCTTCACGCACAATGTTCAAGGCGTCTTTCAGCAATTTATGGGAAGTGCGCCCAACCAATCGGCTTTGAAAATAGCCTTCTGGATCCAATCGAAGCGATGCCAATAGGCTATCCTTTGAAGCATTTGGGGTCATTCCTGAAGCCGTCAGTGCGGCGGCAAGTGCGGAAAGATCTCTTGCATAGCCTAGGTCAAAAATGGATATTCGGTAGGCTTCCTGGTAGGCTTTCGCGGGATTTCCAGGATAAAAAGCCCCAATAGCGGGCGCATACAATAATCCAGCACAGACCATTTCGCCTCCATAAAACTTACTTAAGGAATCTGCATAACCTCCCAAATTGGCATCTCGATAGGGTGCAGCCACCTTGGCCCACTCCGAAAGCCAATTCGCTTCTTGCAATGCATTTTCAAAAGGTTCAACTTCGGTACCTTCCGTATTTTTCAGTTTGGTCAAACTCCCCTCGTAGGTTTTAAAAATATGGGAAGCAAAATCTTTGGGTTCTAAAGATTCTGATTTTTGGGTGAGTAAGTATTCTACCGCAAGGTTTTTCCATCGGGTATCATCCGTGGTGCCGCCTGCGGGCAAATTAGCCTTCCAAATTCCCTCTGGGGAGGCTTCACGAACCATGGAATCCAAATCTTCTACGAATCCATACTCGAGTTTGATTGCCTCTCGGGTCCACATTTCAGTAGGCGCTCCCATGGCATCTCCAAGGGCTGAACCTACAAGCATTCCCAATACGCGGTCGTACAATGCTGCCTCCGTGAGTCCAGATGAGGTAATTACTTCCGTTGAAAAATCAGGCGATGCATTTTCAGAATCCTGTTGGCTGCAGGAAAAAGCAAGTACCGAAAGTAGGAGGAGGGCTAATTTTTTCATTTAGGAAATGAGGTAGGTTCTTGCACGCGCAAGAAGCGTTTTTTTGGCGTCCAAACTTAAAGATAGGGGGAGTTGGGCAATACCAATCAAGCGCCTTAGGATTTCCACCCCTCGGTACTGCTGGACCAGGGACCAATCTACTGGTAGCGTGTAGTTATTTTGCACTTGCCTACTCAAGTCTTCTTCTTGTTGGGAAAGATCAAGATGGGCGAGGAAAACACCCAGGTCAAATTCTGCATCACCTAAGCCTCCAAATTCGGGATCGATGATTTTGATTCCTGTAGCTACTTGTAACCAACTGCCAGGGTAAAAATCTCCGTGCATCAGTACTTTCCCTTCCGCTAAATAGCGATTCCCAAGTACTTGAATATTTTGCTTGAGGTTGCTATCGGTTTTATAGGGTATGCTCGCTTCCTGTAGCCCGGGTTGTATGGTGTCCAAGTCAAATCCATTTTCTTCCAAAAAAGGAAAGTTAAAGATATGTTCATGATTCAAATCCCGCATGCTCCTTGTTGAGGGAAAATATGCGATTTCTAGTTGATGCAAATGCATCAGGTAATCTACCAAGTTTTGGATTTCGGCGCTTTTGAGTTGGTGTTCCCCACCGTACAGCGAAAGAAAATCACTACCCTCGCCTAGATCTTCCAAGAGCATCAGGTGGTTGTACGCATCATAATGGATCACTTTTGGAGAAAGGGATGCCAAGAACGGATCGCTATCCAACTGCCTTAAAAACTGGTATTCAATTTCGATACGAGAGATGGGTGCTGCAATTTGAGGATATTTTCGTACGTAATTCTTTGCTTGTTTGACAATGTAGGAGCCTTGATTGGTCTCAATTCGAAGCACTAAATTCATGTTGCTTTCTCCTGGTACGGAGGCACTACTAATCTTTTCTCCTGCTTTCCAAAATCCAAGGTCTTGGAGGAGCGTGAGTGGTGAATTTTGCTGGATGTCAATCATAATCGTTCAAGTTCTCAAAGTTAGACTTTCGCTAGAGAGAAGGGGTAGATTTTGGGGAGAATATTCAATTTGACTCTGGATTTTTACTGCTCGTCCTAGGTATTTTTCTATTTTTGGTAAGTAAAACTAAACCCAAATATGTTCGGACTTCATCGATCCCTCTTTCAAGAGGAACACGTGCTTTTTAGACAAAGCGTTCGGGAATTTATCGCCCGGGAGATTATCCCCTTCAATGCGGAATGGGAGATTCAAAAAAAAGTCAGTAGAGAATCTTGGAAGAAATTAGGGGAAAATGGATTCTTGGGAATTCAAGCGCCCGAGCACTTGGGTGGGCTCAATATCCATGATTTTCGATTCAATGCCATTTTTATCGAAGAACTAGGTTTGAGTGGTTGTTCAGGTCCAGCCATTGGCTATCCTTTACACAACGACATTGTGATGCCTTACATCCTTCATTACGGAACGGAAGAGGCAAAGAAAGCCTATGTGCCCAAGATGGTGTCTGGGGAGTGGATTGGCGCTGTGGCGATGACTGAGCCAGGAGCAGGCTCCGATTTGCAGGGCATGCGAACGACCGCTATGGACCAAGGAGATCATTTTGTCATGAATGGTTCCAAGACCTTTATCACCAACGGCTATTTGTCTGATGTGGTGGTGGTGGCTGCCAAAACCGATCCTACTCGAGGAGCAAAAGGAATATCACTTTTTCTCATAGACAAGGACATGCCTGGGTTTACCAAGGGTGTTCCTTTTGAAAAAGTTGGTTTGCATGCCCAGGATACCTGCGAGTTATTTTTTGAAGAGGTGAAGATCCCAAAACAAAACTTATTGGGTAAGTTGGGAGAAGGATTTACCTACCTAATGACCGAGTTGGCGCAGGAGCGCTTGGTGGTCGCCTTGGCAGCAATTGCCTTGTCCGAATACGCACTATCGAGCACCATTGATTATGTAAAGCAACGCAAAGCCTTCGGAAAGGCTATCAGTGAGTTTCAAAACACTCGATTTAAACTAGCCGAAATGGCCGCGATGGTGGAGCAGGGGAGGATTTACTGTGACTACTTGGTGCAACTGCATAATGAGGGAAAATTGGACTCTGCCATGGCTTCTGCAGCCAAGTACAACATGACCGAACTGCAATGCAAGGTGGCAGATGAATGTGTGCAACTCCATGGTGGCTATGGCTACATGTGGGAGTATGGTGTGGCACGTGCTTGGGCAGATGCGCGTGTGCAACGCATCTATGCGGGTACCAACGAGATCATGAAAGAATTGATCGCTCGAAAAATATTGAAATAGT
Source organism: Bacteroidota bacterium (assembly GCA_037975655.1). Classification (GTDB taxonomy): domain Bacteria; phylum Bacteroidota; class Bacteroidia; order Cytophagales; family Cyclobacteriaceae; genus Algoriphagus. Next base: position 5,719 of record JBANGF010000040.1, read on the forward strand.
ATCCTCGATGCTTGGCGATGCCCAACTATTTTTAGTAATTGAAGTTTTAAATACACCCAAAATAGTGAACATATGAACGATTTCTCTTGGTTTAAATTCTATCCTTCCTCCGTTCCCAAGGAGGTGGATTGTACCGCATACAGTAGTGTTGTAGCCCTTTTCGAGGAAAGTGTAGCCAAATATGGTTCTGCTGTAGCCTACGAATGCATGGGTAAAACGATTTCTTTTCAGGAATTAGATCGCTTAAGTACACACTTTGCTTCTTACCTAACGAAGGAACTGAAACTGGCAAAAGGTTCTCGAGTGGCCATTCAAATGCCCAATGTGCTTCAATATCCCGTCGTGATGTTTGGTGCACTTCGAGCAGGCATGGTGGTAGTAAATACCAATCCATTGTATACCCCTTCTGAAATGAAGCATCAGTTCAATGATGCTGGGGCCGATGTGGTAGTGATTGTGGCCAATTTTGCATCCAACCTAGAGAAAATCAGATCTGAAATTCAGGCCAAGCATGTAATCGTGACCGAATTGGGCGATTTACTGGGAGGTCTGAAGGGCACAATCGTCAATTTGGTAGTAAAGCATGTCAAAAAGATGGTGCCGGCATTTAACCTTCCTGAAGCGGTAGGTTTGAAAAAGGCCTTGGCTTTGGGCGCCAAACATTCGTTTTCAAAGGTGGCTATTACCTTGGACGATCCTGCATTTTTGCAATATACGGGCGGTACCACAGGGGTATCCAAAGGAGCAGAGTTAAGCCATGGAAATATTGTAGCCAACATGCAGCAGATCTCGGCTTGGATGAAACCCAAGTTGCGGGAAAAAGAAGAAATTGTGATTACCGCTTTACCACTGTACCACATTTTCGCCTTGACTGTCAACTGCCTTGCAATGTTAAAAATCGGTGCGCATAATGTGCTGATTACCAATCCAAGAGATATGAAGGCCTTTATTGGTGATTTAGCTAAAAAACGTTTTACAGTCCTCACAGGAGTCAATACGCTTTTCAATGGATTGTTGAATCAAGAAGCCTTTGGAAAATTGAATTTTTCCGGCCTAAAGATCGCAGTGGGAGGTGGTATGGCGGTACAGAAAGCAACTGCCGAAAAATGGAAATCGGTCACCGGTGTTCCTTTGGCAGAAGGCTATGGATTAACTGAGACAGCCCCTGTAGCCACTTGCAATCCTATCGATGGAACTGAGCGAATTGGCACCATAGGCATGCCTTTGCCCAATACCGAGGTGATGATTGCAGATGATGCGGGTAATCCCGTGGCTCTGGGTGAGCGAGGAGAGATTTTGATCAAAGGCCCACAGGTGATGCGTGGCTATTGGAATAGACCTGAGGAAACTGCCCTAGTGATGCATGGGGATTGGTTTAAATCTGGAGATATCGGCGTGATGGATGCCGATGGATTTACCAAGATTGTAGACCGTAAAAAAGAAATGATCCTGGTTTCAGGTTTCAACGTGTATCCTAATGAGGTAGAAGATGTGGTTGCTTCCTGCCCAGGAGTTTTGGAAGTAGGGGTGATCGGCATGCCTGATCCGAAGTCTACCGAGAAGGTGGTCGCCTATGTGGTCAAGAAAGACCAGGGGCTTACCGAAGAAAAGGTGATTGAGCACTGCAAGGAATCCTTGACCAATTACAAAGTTCCTAAGGAAGTCTTTTTCACCGACGAACTTCCAAAAACGAATGTGGGAAAAATCCTTCGCCGAAAAATCAAGGAGGCTCACCTCGAAAAGTTGGGTATGGCCTAAAGGAATTCGACTTATTTTATTTAAAAACTGCGATTTCGCGGTTTTTTTTTGTTTTTTTGTGCTCCATTTTCCATTCGTTATCAAGCGAATTGCATTCGCTGATTCCCTAAATTTTTATGACCTGGCAACTGATTAAAGATTCGCTCTTGGGCAAAGAGCAAGATTTTACCAGCCTTCCTTTAAAGACTGCCGTTTTTATTCTTGCGATCCCCATGATCTTGGAAATGATGATGGAGTCTTCTTTTGCTATTGTAGATATATTTTTTGTGGCACAATTAGGTGAAAATGCCATTGCTACAGTAGGATTAACTGAATCGGTGATTGTGTTGACCTATGCGCTTGGGTTTGGATTTAACATGGCCGCAACCGCATTGGTATCCCGACGATTTGGAGAAAAAAACTACCAAGATGCAGGGTCAGCAACCTTCCAATTGCTACTGGTAGGCACTGTGCTTTCGGTAGTGATGGGGGTTCTGGGCTGGACTTATGCTGCCGATTTGCTTCGCTTGATGGGGGCCAATGAACAAATAATTGAATCAGGGTCAAGTTATGCTAAAATTGTATTTGCAGGCAATACAGCCATTCTTTTGCTTTTTTTATGTAATGGAGCCTTCCGAGGAGCGGGACAAGCGCATCATGCGATGCGGTCCTTGATGATTTCAAATGGGTTGAATATTGTACTGGATCCCTTATTGAT
>JBANGF010000096.1:0-7290 GCA_037975655.1 Bacteroidota bacterium
AAACTGGTCTTGTTTCAGCGATTTGTAGATGGTTCCGCTCTCCATAGTTTATTTGGTTTATACGTAGGAATACTTCAATTTTGCCTTTATATGGCAATTCATTTCTGCTGTGAAATTAAGCAGAAAGGACCTGAAAAAACTACCTTTTTTTAAAATTCCCATGGATGAAACCCAAATAGACCCAAAGATTTTAGCCAAGATTGAACTGCTGCAAGAAAAGTTTAAAGCCTCTGGACAAGACATGCTTTCGTATTTGGAAGGCTTGCTCTATGCAGATTATTTGACCTACTGGGAATACATCAATTTGGATACCTTATTGTCCTTGCAGCAACCCAAAACGAGTTTCAAGGACGAGAAGATCTTCATCATCTACCATCAGATTACGGAGTTGTACTTCAAGTTGATCCTTTCCGAAATGGAGCAACTTGCCGAGCAGGAACCCCTTTCGGAAGATTTTTTCAAGAGCAGGCTGGAGCGAATTCTCATGTATTTTGATCACTTGATCAGTTCCTTTGCGATGATGTGGAAGGGAATGGAAAAAGAGCAGTTTCTCAAGTTCCGAATGTCCTTGCTCCCTTCCTCAGGCTTTCAAAGTGCCCAATTTCGTGAGATTGAACTGATGGCCACGGATGTATGGCACCTGGTGACGGTAAGTAAGCGAGAGCAATTTGGCTCCACTTCAGATGCCATTTCCTTGTTTGAAAATCTGTACTGGCAACAAGGTGCCATTGAATTGGCCACGGGTCTAAAAACCTTGACCTTAAAAAGTTTTGAAGGCAAGTACCGAAAAGGCTTGGTGGAATTGATTGAAAACTACCGAAGTAAAAATCTTTGGAAGCGATACACTGAATTGAGTAATCCTTCAGAGGAGCTGCGCGAATTGATGCGTCAATTTGATTTGAAGGCGAATGTATTTTGGCCTTTAGCGCATTACAAATCAGCCGTTCGTTACCTGCAGCGTGACCCGGTAGACATTGCTGCGACAGGCGGAACCAACTGGCAGAAGTACCTGCCTCCTCGTTTTCAGAAAGTTATCTTTTTCCCCGAACTGTGGAGCCAAGAAGAGCAAGCTGAATGGGGCAGGGGTTGGGTAGTAAAAGAGATTTTTGGAGAAGAGATTCAAAAAGGGTAACTTACTTATTCTGATGAGTACCTATTGGTCTAGTCCAATTGTAAGATTTTTTTTTAGAAAACCGTAAATGTCTGACCCGATGAAACGCATTCTCTTTTTCCAAATCTGCTGTTTGGTGCTCTTCAATCTCCTTCCACAAGAGGCCTTCCTTCAGCAATCCAAATTTTCACGAATGGCCTTCGGCTCTTGCAACCGTCAGGATTCACCCCAGCCCCTTTGGAAGCCCATAGCAGCAGATCACCCAGACCTTTGGGTATGGATGGGGGACAATATTTATGGAGATTCCCGAATCATGGATACCCTGAGGGCCAAGTATGCTCGGCAAAATGCCAATCCCGATTACCAAGTCCTTAAAGCAAGTACCCCACTGATTGGCATTTGGGATGATCACGATTACGGAATCAATGATGGAGGCAAGAATTACGCGCAGAAAAAGGCTTCTCGTGACCTGATGTTCGATTTCTTGAATGTTCCTCAGGATGCACCCGAACGAAAGCGGGAGGGAGGCTATTCAGCTCATACTTATGGGGAAGGGGACCATCAAGTAAAAGTAATCTTGCTGGACGGTCGCTACTTTAGAGATACGCTGACGCGTGTGGATCGCGTTTACCAAATCAATCCCAAAGGACAGATTTTGGGAGATGCCCAATGGAATTGGCTGGAAAAAGAATTAAAGACGAGTACTGCACGCGTTAATTTTATCGTATCTGGTATCCAATTCTTGCCCACGGAGCATGCCTATGAGAAGTGGGCCAATTTTCCGCAAGAGCGGGAAAAATTATTGAATTTGATTGCCAATTCCGGTGTGCAAAATCCCATTTTGCTAAGTGGGGATCGCCACATCGCTGAGATCATGAAGTTGGTGGATGCACGGTTTCCCAAGGGAATTTACGAGGTGACTTCCAGTGGTCTGACGCATACCTGGTCCGGAATAGCGGAAGAGAAAAATAGTTTTCGTGTATCCGGATTGATCGCTCAACTTAACTATGGCTTGGCAAGTTTTGACTGGAACAAGGATGAAGTTCTGATTGAGATCAAAGGTGAAAACGGTTATGTTCATGCGCAGCAAACCATTCCGCTAGCAAAAAACAAATAGAGTCAGGTTCAGGAAGTTTTTAAAAAAGGGGAATAAGTCAACTTATTCCCCTTTTTTGGCTCCTATTACCAGGCTATCCCGTAATCGTCTCCATAGTTACTTGCGCCTCCCCAGAAGCTCCCATGCTTCCAATCGATCCAGATGGCAGTCAATGGGCCAGAAGTTTTGTTCCAAAATTCCATGGTATACCCACGCTTAAGCAGATCTCGACGAACCCACTCCGGAGTATCTTCCCGAAGGGTAATGGCCCCTGGACGGATCTCATGATCACCAAAACTACTTTGCATCTGGTAGGAATTGAAGTTGGGGGCTTCTACGGCTTCCTGCACATTCATATCAAACTCAACTACATTGAGGAAGAATTGAAGGAGGTTTTGATCTTGTGAATCGCCTCCCTGCACCGCGAATGCAAGGTAAGGTTGGCCGTCTTTCAGCGCCATACTTGGAGTTAGGGTTACGCGTGGTCGTTTACCTGGCTCTGGCAAGTTATAAGGATTGAGTTTTTCATCCAATACAAAACTCTGCATGCGTTGGGAGAGCCCTACGCCTGTATTTCCTGCAATGACGGCTGGGATCCAACCTCCAGAAGGGGTGACGGAAACTACCCATCCTTCTGCATCCGCGGCTTCCACCGAGGTCGTGCCACTCTGAAAATCAGCCAAAAACTTGGCATCTACCTGGCTTGAACCTTCATTCGGGCGAAGTACTGCTATTTTTTCTTTGTTTTTGTTCAGCAAGTGCAGGTAAGGATTACTTTCTCCTTGAAACGGGTAAGGATCTCCTGCACCCAGTTTAGGGTTGTTGATGGGCCCAATGAGTGCTGCTCTTTCCTTGGCATATTCCTTGGAGAGTAGGCCTTTCATAGGAGATTTGACAAAGGCTGGGTCACCGTAGTAGAAATCTCGGTCAGCAAAAGCCAAGCTCATGGCTTGGTAGACGGTATGAATGTAGGGAGTTGAGTTATAACCCATAGATTTGAGGTCAAAATTCTCCAGGATATTCAGGGACTGCAGCAAAGCAGGCCCTTGGGTCCATTCCTGCATTTTGTACACATCGATTCCTCGGTAGTTGACTTGAAGGGGTTCTTCGATTTTCACTTTCCAGTTGGCCAAATCGGCCTCGGTAAATAAGCCCCCTTGCTCTCGGGTGCCGCGCACGATCTCTTTGGCGATGTCTCCCTTGTAAAAACGGTCGTAGGCTGCGTAGATAGCCTCTTTTCTCGACTTCTTCGCTTTTAGGGCTGCTCGTTCCGCTTCCACTAATTTGAGCAGGGTTAGGTACAAATCTTCTTGCACAAAGATTTCTCCAGCTGCAGGAGCCTCTCTGGATTCACCCAAATGGGGTAGAAAAACCTTTTTGGAATAGGGCCAGTCTTTGATTTTGGATTTGTTGTTTTCGATGGCATTGGCTGTTTGCGCTTCGATAGGATAGCCTTTTGCCAAGTCCATAGCGGGCTTGAGGACTTGTTCCAAACTCAGTTTACCGTATTCAGCAAGCATGGTGAGGATGCCCCCAGGGGTTCCGGGAGTGGTGGCTGCCAAGGGTCCGAATTGAGGAGGGTAGTCCATGCCTTGACCCTTGTAAAATTCCACAGTTGCTCCTGTAGGCGCTACGCCCATTGCATTGATGGCAACTACTTTTTTGGTGTTGGGATTGTAGATCAAGGCTTGCGTTTCCCCACCCCAGGAAAGTACATCCCACATGGTGGAAGTGGCTGCAATCATCGCACAGGCGGCATCTACGGCATTGCCACCTTGCTGGAAGATAAGTGCTCCGGCAGTAGCGGCTAGTGGCTTTCCGGTGATGGCAACCCAGTTTTTACCGTGTAAAATAGGTCGGTTATTTGGTGTAGTTCCAGCTCCAAGGCCAGGTAGACCTTGCGCAAATCCTTCCCAAGTACAGAGGAAGGCAAGAAGTAGAAGAAGTTTTTTCATAATGAATTGGCTTTGCCAGATCAGGTATTTTAAGAATCACCAAGCTCGGAAAAATGAAGGTAGCGACCAAGAAATAGTAGGGCATCGGTAAATTTTTCTTTTGACTTGAGTTTACCTTCAATCAGATTAATCAACATCCTGAACTTCAGCTTTTTTGATTCAAATTTAGATTTAGTCGATCTGTACTCACTAATTCAAGCTTTTCCTTTGTTTTCTCAATCTTAGAGGCGCCAACTTGTCCCAAATTCCCGTATATTTGAGTATTGGGCCAGACTTTGGCTCCCTTAATTTCTCAAAAATCAATTCAACTTGAATTTTCTTACTTTTAATTTTGAGGCCTCTTTACAAGAAGGCCTTGATGCCATGGGTTTTGATAAACCCACTCCGATCCAGGAAAAAGCGATTCCTGTAATTTTAGCAGGAAAAGACTTGATTGCTTGTGCGCAAACAGGTACAGGAAAAACAGCAGCTTTCGTGTTGCCTATCCTCAATAAGATTTCAAAATCTGGAGCAACTTCGCTAAATACTTTGATCTTGGCACCCACTCGGGAATTGGCCATTCAGATTGACCAACAAATCCAAGGATTCTCTTACTTTTTGGGTATCAGTTCCGTGCCTATTTATGGAGGAGGGGATGGCATTGTGTGGGAACAACAGAAAAAGGCCCTAGAAACAGGAGCTGAGATCGTGGTTGCCACTCCCGGCCGCCTCATTGCGCTCTTAGCTGGAGGAAAAATCGACTTGAGTACCTTGGAACATCTGGTGTTGGACGAGGCGGATCGCATGATGGACATGGGATTTTCTGATGATATCTTGAAAATCGTCAACTACCTCCCGCAAAATCGACAAACCATCCTTTTTTCGGCAACCATGCCGCCAAAAATCCGTCAGTTCAGCATGAAGATTCTGAACAAGCCGGAGGAGATCTCCATCGCCATCGGCAAAACTGCCTCTGGGGTGACTCAATCCATGTATTCGGTGTACGATACGCAGAAGGAGGAGTTGGTTCGGCATATCCTTTCTCAGAAGCAGTATGAGGCAGTAATCATTTTTTGTTCCACCAAAGACAAGGTGAAGGCACTCTTTAAGGTCCTCAAAAAAGGCTTTGATGTAGAAGCATTTCACTCAGATTTGGAACAAGTGGAACGTGAGAAAATCATGTCTTCCTTTAAAAATAAAGCGGTAAAAATTCTCATTGGAACAGATATCATCTCTAGAGGTATCGATGTGGTGGGTATTGAGTTGGTCATCAACTACGATACTCCGGGTGATCCAGAAGATTACGTACACCGCGTAGGCAGAACAGCACGTGCGGATGCCAAGGGTGAGGCCATTACCTTTGTTAATCCTAAGGACCAACCCAAATTTGTTCGAATTGAGAAGTTGATTGGCATGGCAGTCACTCAAAACTCGCTTCCTGCTCACTTAGAAAAAGGACCTGCCTACACCGGAGGAGAAGCGCCTAAATCAAATACTTCCTCTAGTCCGGTTTCTTCGAATGCTTCACCTGACTTTAAAAAGAAAAAGAAGAAGAAAAAGAAACCAAGTCAGGGTTCAGGATCGGCACCAAAACCATACCCTTTAGCACCTAAATCGGATGCACCTTCGGTGAATGAGCCAAAAACTGAGCCTTCTGTCAACAAATATGGACGGCGGAGAAATGTGATCGATTCCGAATCACCCCAATAAGCAATTCCCTCAAGTTTTATTCCTAGAGAAAGGCAGATTGTGTCTGCCTTTCACTCAATTTCTTTCATTTACAAATTCTTTAACTTCAAATGAATACCAAAGAACTTAATCTATTGTTTCAAAGAGACTTAACCAGGTTGCAAGAGGAACTTCAAGCGTATCAAAACGAAGAAAAACTTTGGAAAGTAGATGGGGAAATCGCGAATTCTGGAGGCAATTTGGCCTTACATCTGATTGGGAATTTAAGACAGTTTATAGCGGCCGACTTGGGTGGATTTGCGTACGAGCGTGATCGAGATCAGGAGTTTGGAGCAACTGGAAAATCCAGAACTGCATTGCTCCAGGAGTTGGATTTGGTAAAAGAACAAGTAGAAAAATCCCTAGTTACCCTAGATCCCAATAAGTTGGGAGACCTATCCATCCATTCATTTTTTGGGTACCAAATGACTACTGGCTACTTCTTGATTCACCTTTATGGACATTTTAATTACCACTTGGGTCAAATCAACTACCATAGACGACTTTTGGATTGTTAAATCGAAGTGGTCACTTGATTTTTTTATCCAAGGTATAGACCGCCCAGCCCAAAGCCAATATCCCGATTCCTGCCAAACTTTCTTTAGGTCGATCGATCAGCAGGTAGCCCATAAGTGCTACACTAAACCCGATGTAAATGAGTTGTGGAATGGGCTTGAAAGGTGTTTTAAATCCTTCCTGTTTTTTGATTTTTAGTGAGGAGAAGACCGTAACCGTGCTCATGAGTTGTAAAACAAATCCTGCATAAAGCATGATTTGTTCAAAGGAGCCCGATACGAATAGAATCAAGCTTATGCCCGTATTCACAATAATCGCGCGAACGGGGATTTCATTGGCATTAACCTTTGCGAGCGGCTTCCATAATTTATAATCTTTAGCCATCGCATAGGTCACTCTTGGCCCCACCCAAGCATATCCTGAGATGGTCGCTATCAATTGAATTCCGATAAATAGGCTGACCCAAATCGCTCCATTTGGACCAAAAAGATTGCCGAAAGCAATATCTGCCACTTGAACCTGTCCCGCCAATTGGGCTACTGATGCGTGTTTGAGCAACACGAGTTGCAGCAGAATATAAATCACCATCACCAGCAGGGTGGCCCCAATCAAGGCTTTGGGTAGATTTTTCTTGGGCTGATCTACTTCTTCAATGATGTAGGCTGCGGAATTCCATCCCGTATAGGCATAAAACACATAAATCAAGGAAACGGCAAAGCCTGGTAGGAGTACTTCTTCCTTCCAAGTACTCGTAAAATTGAATGCGAATGTATCTATAGTACTCGAATAACCTAATCCCAAGGCAATCAATGCCAATACAAAGCCAATTTTCAGGAGAGTCATCCCATTTTGAAATTTAGCTGAACTGCTCACCGAAAAAATGTGAACAATTGGAATGAGCACCA
>JBANGF010000137.1:0-3424 GCA_037975655.1 Bacteroidota bacterium
CAAATTGAAGGAATCCCTGCATCAGATACGAACGGTCTTTATGGTGGAACAAACGATGCCGACAATTCCGGGGTATTGAAATACATCTCTATCCGTCACGGAGGCGCAAACATCGGCGAAGGAAACGAAATCAATGGCCTGACCTTGGGTGGTGTGGGTTCTGGTACTGTGATTGAAAATATAGAAGTAGTGGCCAACCAAGACGATGGCATCGAATGGTTTGGTGGAACCGTCTCTGTAAAGAATGCTCTGGTTTGGAATTCAGGAGACGATGCAGTTGATACTGACCAAGCCTGGGCTGGTACTTTGGACAACTTCATCGTGATCTGTGGCACAAACACCGACCACGCATTGGAAATCGACGGTCCAGAAGGAACCTACAATGCTGCACACACCGTAAAGAATGGTTCGGTTAAAGGTCACCCTAAATCTGAATTTGGGGATTACAGAGCTGGAGCCAGAGGTTCTTTTGAGAATATCTACTTCTTTAACTTTCCTGCCCCTACAGATGACAACAATGCTGGTCGAGGTGACCTTTCCTTAAGTGGTGATCTTACTATTGCAAACTTTACTGGAGGTATCCTTAAGTTTTCCAAGTTGGAAGCTACGCTGAAAGATGGAGTGACCTTGACTACTGCGTTCCGAAATGGAACAAGCGCACATGCTGCTAACGTCGTCTTGAAGGCCAATACGGTAGGTGCTACCAAATCCGCTTTTGCAGGTTGGACTTGGGCTGATGCTTCAAATGCCTTAACTGATTTCAAATAATAAAACATACGGAAGAGAAGGTCTTGCAAGGATCCTTCTCTTTCCCTTTTCAAGTAAAAATTGACGAATAATTAACGCTGTATGAACAAGAAAAAACAAGAATTGCCATGGAAGCCTTTGGTAATTTTGATCCTTATCATTGCATTTCAATTGATTACTGGCTTTGTATTTGCCCAGAACGGTACCATCCGTGGTGCTATTTTTGATGAATCCACTGGCGAGCCGCTTTATGGGGTTTCGGTGTTGGTCAAAGAAACTTCCACCGGTGCTGTCACCGATTTTGATGGAAAGTTTGAAATCCAGCTCGCTCCTGGAGCCTATACCCTACAAATTTCGTACATCTCCTTTGCTACGGTCAACTTGACCGAGGTAGTAGTAGAGTCTGGAAAAGTGAACGTGCTTTCCGATGTGCTCATGAAGTCAGAGGAGTCAGAATTGGAGACCGTCACTGTCTCTGCTGCAGCGATTCGTACCACAGAATCTGCCCTGATGTCGGTGAAGCGAAATGCCCCCAACTTGCTAGACGGAATCTCATCAGCGACCTTTCGTCAGATTGGTGATGGAGATGCTGCTTCTGCCGTTAAGCGTGTCACAGGGGTATCCATCGAAGGGGGGAAATACGTGTATGTACGTGGCCTAGGCGACCGATATACCAAGACTGTATTGAACGGAGTCGATATTCCTGGTTTGGATCCAGACCGAAATACGATCCAAATGGATATTTTTCCAACGAATGTGATTGACAACATCGTTGTATCCAAGTCCTTTACCGCTGAGCTTCCTGCGGATTTTACAGGTGGGGTGGTAGATATTGAAACCAAAGATTTTCCTGAAGAGAAAACCTTCCGAGTAAGCATTTCTGGTGGAGTGAATCCTTCCATGCACTTCAACAAAAATTACTTGACCTACCAAGGAGGTAAGACCGACTGGTTGGGTTATGACGACGGTACCCGTGCCAATCCAACGGGAGGAAGCACCACAATTCCTCAATATGGCGAAGTAGTAGGAAATCCGGGCGGTGCAAAAGGTCAGGAGTTTCAACAATTCTTGAAAGGCTTTAACAAAACCTTAGGCGCATCCACCCAAACTTCCATGATGGATTTTGGTTTGGGACTTTCTTTCGGAAATCAAATTGCAAGACCCAAAGCCACTTGGGGTTACAATGCCGCATTGACCTACAAAAATGAAACTGAATTTTACCAAGGAGCACAATTCAACCTATTTGCAAAGCCGATTGATTCCAATGAAACAGAATTGGAAACCTTGGAAAGGCAAGTGGGAGATTATGGCGTTAACAATGTCCTTTTAGGAGGCTTGGCTGGAATTGCCTTAAAAACCAATACTTCCAAGTACAAACTCAATTTACTCCACCTTCAGAATGGAGAGTCCAAAGCAGGTATTTTCTCTTTTGAAAACACGAACTTAGGTGCAAATTTTGAGGCCACACAATATAACTTGGAATACAGCCAGCGTGGACTTTCTAGCATTTTGCTTTCAGGAAGCCATTATATCAAAGGAGGATCCTGGGAAGTCAATTGGAAACTTGCTCCTACTCGTTCCACCATTGAGGATCCAGATATTCGTTTTACTCGATTTAGAATGCCAACCAATACCATTTCTTCGGAAGTGGGCTTGCCAGCGCGAATTTGGAGAAGTTTGGAAGAGTACAACGTGGCAGGGAAGATCGATTTGACCAAAAACCTAACTGCATTCTCACGTGAGGCAAAAATCAAAATGGGAGGATCCTATACCTTCAAATACCGTGATTTTGAAATTCAATCCTTCCAGTTCCCAACAGGAACCACTGCCTTGGATGGTAATCCCAACACCATCTTAAGTGATAAGAACTTATTTTCTGCAACCAATAGAAACGGGGTGCGCTACAATCCGGATTTCATTCCAAACAACCCCAACAAATACGAAGGGTACGTGACTAATTTTGCTGGTTATGGTTCCCTTGAATCAAGCCCTGCCCAAAATCTAAAAGCAATTTTGGGTCTACGCGTAGAGCAGTTTAACCAGTTCTACACAGGCACCAACCAAACTGGTACATTAAACTATGATTTGGTAGAAATGCTGGATGACTTGGATTTCTTTCCAACTCTTAATTTGGTGTGGAGTCTAAAGGAGTCTCAAAACCTACGTTTTTCTGCAGCAAGAACTATCGCTAGACCATCCTTTAAGGAACTCTCCTTTGCAGAGATTCTTGATCCCATTACAGGTAGAACCTTTATTGGAGGCTTGTTTCAAGAGACAGCCAATGGAGGTACTGAAATTCTTTGGGATGGTAATTTGAGATCTACTCGCATCAATAACTTTGACGTGCGTTGGGAAATGTTCCAACCCAAAGGAGAAACCTGGTCTGTAGGCGCGTTCTACAAGACCTTTGAAAACCCAATCGAAATCATTCAGTTTCTTTCAGATCCGGGATCCTTCCAGCCAAGAAACGTAGGTAATGGTACCGTGCTTGGTCTGGAATTGGAATTCAGAAAGTCCTTGAAATTTATCAATCCTAGCCTAGAAAAATTCCTGTGGACTAGCAACATCACCTTGACCGAGTCTCAAATTACCATGTCTGCTACCGAAAAAAGATCTCGTGAGTTGACGGCTAGAGAAGGCCAAAAAATAGGAACTACACGTGATATGGCAGGTCAAG
>JBANGF010000150.1:0-2513 GCA_037975655.1 Bacteroidota bacterium
TACTCCTTAAAGACCTATGCGCCCGATGTGATGTTTGACCAACTCTTGTCCTTTATAGGGGATGAACAAGAGAAGGAAAATCCTTTTTTCCTGTATTGGGCTACCCCTTTGCCTCACAACCCCATTCAAGCTCCCCAGCGCTGGGTAGACTACTACAAGGCTAAGTTTGGGGAAGAAGCCCCTTATTTGGGAGAAAAGGGCTATTTTCCTCATCAAAATCCTCGAGCTGGCTATGCGGCCATGATTTCCTATTTGGACGAGAATGTAGGGAAACTAGTGGCCTACCTCAAAGAAAAAGGCCTTGATAAAAACACGCTAATTCTATTTAGTTCTGACAATGGAGTGACCTTTACTGGGGGGACGGATGGAGCATTTTTTGAAAGCTCAGGGATTTTTGGAGAGGTCCAAGGTCGAGCCAAGGGCTATGTTTATGAAGGGGGAATTCGCGTTCCATTCATTGCCAATTGGCCAACCAAAATAAAGCCAGGTTCGCAATCGGAACACCTGTCTGCGCAATACGATGTCATGGCAACTCTCAGTGAGTTGACAGGATTTGAACTCGAATCGGGAAACGATGGCATCAGTTTTATGCCTACGCTACTGGGTCAAGACAAGCAGGAGCAACATGAATTTTTGCTCTGGGTATTCCCTGAATATGGAGGTCAGGTAGCGATTCGGTTTGGGGACTGGAAGGTAGTACGCCAGCATTTGAAGGATAAGCAAAGCCCAACCTTGGAGCTTTACAACCTGCGAACGGATCCTCAAGAATTAGTGAATGTGGCAGCTCAGCATCCAGAATTGCTGAGACAGGCAGCAAAAATATTTGAGGAGCAACATGAAACTGCCTTCCTCCAAAACTTCCGAATTCCAATTGTGGAAAAAGGACTGTATTGAATCTACTCCCGTTCTAAGGATTTGGTGGGCAAAACAGCACAGATAATTTCCAAAAGGGAGAATTACTTAAATCAGAAAAAGCTATTTTCTTCTAATCCAAAAGAAAGAAAATGGCTCCATTCTAAATTCTTCATCCAAGCATGAATCCGTACATGAACCATTTAAACAAAGGAATTAAACTGATCCTACTGCTACTTTTCTCCATTCCGGCTTTCTCCCAGCAACCGGCTTCTCCACTGGAGGCTTCCTTTCAAACCTATCGAAAGATGAAGGCAGAGACTCCCTACAAGTTGGATTGGATCGCTCTCGGCCCCACGGCTAACTCCGCAAGAGCCGATGTGGTGCAGGTGGATGCCCAAAATCCAAGTACCATGTACGTTGGCTTTGGTTCAGGGGGATTGTGGAAGACCACCAACAATGGCCTTACCTGGAAATCCATCTTTGAAGAACAGTCTTCCCTAGGAATTGGGGATGTGGAATTGGCTCCTTCCAACTCGAATATCATTTACCTGGGAACAGGCGAAAACCTAAAAAAGCCACGAAACTTCACCCTTCCCGGTACAGGGATGTTCCGCTCGGACGATGCAGGAGCAACCTGGAAGGCCATCGGCTTGAAAGATTCCTGGTCCATTGCAGAAGTTGAAATTCACCCGACCAATCCAGATATCGCATTTGCTTGCGTCCTCGGTCACCTCTGGTCGAAGAATACAAACCGGGGCCTGTACCGCACGACAAATGGGGGAAAAACTTGGGAACAGGTGCTCCATATCGATGAGAATACAGGGGCTAACGAAATCGTCATTTCTCCCACCAATCCTCAAATCATGTATGCCTCCCTTTGGGAAATGAACCCGGGGATCTCTGGCCAAAATAGTGGAATTTACAGGAGTGTGGATGGGGGTAGCACCTGGATTAAAAGCACGCAAGGCTTGCCTGCAGGACCCAAAGTGGGTAGGATTGGCTTGACGGTCTCCGCTACAAATTCGAACAAAGCCTATGCGCTGGTGGACAATCTAAATTACCCACAAGGGCAGTCGGCTGAACTTTATAAAACTGTGGATGGAGGCCTAAGTTGGACCAAAACGCATTCCGGTTCCTTTCCCTTATTTACCACCATCGGCTGGTACTTCACGGATGTGTATGTCAATCCCAAAAACGACGAAGAAGTATTCGGTTTGGGCATCCGCCTTGCGCATAGCCTAGATGGAGGAAAGACCTTTAAGTTTATCGGTGGGGAAGTGACTCGCATCAACCCAAGTTTGGCGCAGGGACTCCATCTGGATCAAACGGAATTATGGATTAATCCCAACAATCCCAATCACCTGGCGCTGGGGAATGACGGCGGGTTTTACGTG
Organism: Bacteroidota bacterium; assembly: GCA_037975655.1. Taxonomy (GTDB): domain Bacteria; phylum Bacteroidota; class Bacteroidia; order Cytophagales; family Cyclobacteriaceae; genus Algoriphagus. The sequence goes on from JBANGF010000150.1 coordinate 2,250, forward strand.
AGCTACGACAAGGGGGTAACCTGGATGCATTACAATTCCATGCCAACGGGTGAGTTTTACGACATCAGCATTGACCAGGCCGACTATACGATTTATGGGGGTACGCAGGATGATGCTACAGTATCAGGCCCGCCCAAAGAGCTAAATACCCGCTTCCCAGATCCCTGGAAGTATGTTTGGATTGATGCCTGGGATGGGGGCGATGGTTGTGTCACAGCCATTGATCCCGTGGACAAGCACATCCTCTACTACAGCCGACAGCAT
>JBANGF010000049.1:0-2962 GCA_037975655.1 Bacteroidota bacterium
TTTTCATCTTATTCGTTTAAGAATGAATAAGATACAAAAGAATCAGAATTGGTGAAAACTTATTTTTTCAGGGCTCAAAAACCACGGTACTTCAATTTGCCTACTCCATATAGGTAGAGTGTCTTGGAATAGCGAAGCATGGCTGGCATCAATAAAATGGTAAGCCCCATCACAGAACTCAGATACATCCATAGTTCCGGCTTTGCAACCAATACATTGATGGCTACCAAGGAGGTTACCATCAATGCAACCGAAAAGGCATAACTGATGTACATGGCCCCATCGTAAAAACCAGGCTCTGGAACCAAACTAGCATCACAAACGGCACATCGGGAATGGATCACGGTGAGTTTTCGGTAACTAAATGGAGAGACAGGAAACATATTCCCTTGTCTACATTTAGGGCATTTGGCCCCAGCGATGGCATTTGCTAAACTTTTCGGCATGATTAAAAAAACGAATAGGTAAATCTAGCCGAACAAGAATGCTCTTGCTGTGATTTTAGTTACGCTGAGGAGCCCTAATGCCTAATTTTTTGGACTTAAAACAAAAAAATGGATACTTAATTACCGCAGTTCCTCCAGATCGTAATCTTTGCCCTTACCCCATTGAAGCAATTCATGCAAAGTGTAAAACTCCAACGTATCCAAATCTTTAATCCGGAAATTTTCACCCGATATCCAGGCCATCACTTCAATTTTTCGGACTTCACCCATGTTGACCAATCGGTAAATCCGCCCTACGCGCAAGTTATCTAAAGCCAGAGCCATTAGGACTTGTCTTTAATTAGGACCCCTGAAGCTTCAAAAGTGATTTCCTTTTTGGGTGAAGTGATTGCCGCAACCTCTTCCTTAGACTTACCTTGATCTTCTGCGTAATGCCGCAGGGTTTCTACATTTGTTTCAGACAGAGTAGCCACACCTTCTATAGTAATCGGGAATCCTTGAGAATTGGTGGGAATAAAAAAGCCATAATCCTTAAATGTAACCCGCATTCTAGATCCATTGGGCAACTCCATCGCAAACCAGCATCCTTTGTTGGTACATACCTCCTTGATGTTTCCCGAAACCTTTCCAGTAAATGTTCCCGATGCTTCCACTTTTTGAAGCATGATAGCAGTAGTCACCACATCTGCTTCCTTCACCACATCTCCATAATTTCCAGGTACTACCTTGGCTTCACCAACAAGTTCGTAGGTGGTCTTCTGTGCCACAACACCTGTTTTTTGGCAAGCACTTAGGCCCACAACGAGAGCTAGGGTAAAAATAGTTGCGTTCGTTTTCATGGTTCAATTTGTTCTAATCAAATCTCAGTAAACAAGTTTCCTCAACAAAGTAAGTTTAATCTCCTTGACCAACCCGTGCTTCAAAATTAGAAGAAAAGTCAAAGACTCAAAAGTAATTTACAAGGGTACTTCTCCCCCTTGCAGAATCAAGGATTGAAAAGTGTAGAAAACCAATTGAGATATTCCACTTTAGGACAAGCCTGAATTTTCAGGAATACAATCAGGAAAAAGATTTTTAACAAATTCAGAAATAGATGGTCAGATTTTTTGACAATCCCTTAATTTTACTGCTTATAAATTCACCTGCTCCATGCCATTTACCAAAAAATTCATCATTGATTTTGACAGTACCTTCACTCGTGTAGAGGCTTTAGATATTTTAGGAGAAATCAGCCTATCTGGAGATCCCAAACAAAAGGAAAAACTACAGGCCATCAAGGACATCACAGACAAGGGCATGGATGGTAGCCTTACCTTTCGGGAGAGTTTGGAACAGCGACTACAAATCCTTCAAGCCAACAAGGGACAAATTTCGGAATTGATCGTGATCCTGAAGCAAAAGGTATCCAAGTCCTTTGAGCGCAACCGAGATTGGCTCAAAGACAATGCTGCAGATGTATTTATCATCTCCAATGGCTTCAAGGATTTCATCATCCCGATCGTCACCGAATACGGCATCAAGCAGGAAAATGTATTCGCCAATGATTTGATTTACGATGAAAGTGGAAAAATCATCGATTTCAACCGAGAAAACCCACTTTCAAAAAATAACGGAAAATCAGAAACGATCCGATCCATCAACCTCGAAGGGGATATTTATGTGATCGGGGACGGCTACACAGATTATGAAATCAAAGCCTCTGGCCTGGCCAATAAGTTTTATGCATTTACAGAAAATGTAAACCGCCCCAAAGTCACCAGTCAAGCAGACCACATTGCTCCAAGTTTTGATGAGATTTTGTACATCAACAAACTGAACACCAAGTTTTCCTACCCAAAAAGCAGAATTAAAGTACTGCTTCTTGAAAACGTCCATCCCATCGCATTGGAACTCTTAAAAGAGGAAGGCTACCAAGTGGAAGTGGCATCAGGTGCTCTTAGCGAGGAGGAATTGTGTGAAAAAATTAGCGGCATTTCAATTTTAGGCATCCGCTCCAAAACTACGGTTACCAAGAAGGTACTCGAACATGCCAACAGGCTCTTAGCGATTGGTGCTTTTTGCATAGGTACCAACCAAATTGATCTAGAGGAATGTCAAAAGAAAGGGGTGGCTGTATTCAATGCTCCTTTCTCTAATACCCGATCGGTGGTGGAAATGGCGATCGCACAAATCATTTTCTTGATGCGTAGGTTCCAAGACAAATCCCTAGGTATGCACCAAGGGATCTGGGACAAGTCAGCTACGGGCTCCTTTGAAATTCGTGGGAAGAAATTGGGGATTGTGGGCTACGGCAACATTGGTGCGCAACTCTCGGTCTTGGCTGAAAACCTAGGCATGAACGTATTCTACTACGATGTTATCGAAAAACTAGCACTAGGAAATGCAACAAAAATGAACTCTTTGGAGGATTTGTTGTCGACCTGCGATGTGATTACCCTGCACGTAGATGGCAGAAAGGACAACAAATGCCTATTGGATAAGGAGAAAATTGCATTGATGAAGCCCGGTTCTTTACT